>CALMBE010000332.1 GCA_937860165.1 uncultured Planctomycetaceae bacterium | reverse complement strand
GCCCGGAGGTCAGGACCCTGCTCGTCGAGGGTTCGCCTTCCGTTCACTGGCTCTTGGGCGTTCACACGGACTACAAGTTCTAGCAGCAAAGCCGCAACGGTGCTGAAGCTGCGGTTCTTCACGATCAGACGAAACGAGGCGCAGATCGCTCATCGGTGTCATCACCGCGAGCAAGAGAAATCGCAGTAGTAGGCTTCGAGGGGGCATCGCACGGTCCGATAGTCGTGGAAGTTGCCCCCCAAAAAAGTGGCTTGTCGGCCCCCGTCCTTGGAGTGTCGACAAGCCTCACCTAGGAATTCTCACTCTATTCGACCAAACCGTGTCGATCGAGTTACTGTTCGAGTACCGAGGCCGCCGACCCGTCGTCGACATTCCCGACCATGTGCAAGTGGTTGTGGTCGACATAAATCACCTCGCGGGCGTCTTCGTCTCGCAAGGTATGCGGCACGGGCCAACCGACGCGGCGTACGTCTTCGTAGTAAACCGTACATTTGTAATGGGCATGGTGCTGTTGAGCAGGACCGATCATTGGATAGACGCGCGGTGGATCGATGTAGTCGGCGATTTTCTCTTTCACGATTCGTACATTGTTGCGACTATGCTCGTGCAAGAAAGGAATACCTCCTTGGACCGGTTGTGCCCGTTCGAGGGCTCGCATCACTTCGTCGTCACAAGGCGGATCGAGGGCTACTATGTCAGTCCCGGAGGTCAAGGGACCGAGGATCGGCACGCGATCGTACCGCTCGTGATCCCAGAATTCGTCTTCTTTTTTCTTTTGCAGATAGGGCGAGATCGGCACCGGAATGGCAAAGGGTCCCAGACTTGGTCCCAATGTGGTGAGGCCCCAGAAACAGCCGCTCGTCGAAAGCGAGCCGAGTGCGACCACGGAAGCCAATATCGCCGAGGTGAATTGTTTCGGACGTGACATCGAATCTACCTTTATCCAACCAGTGATTCGTAGCGAAGCTGAGCCGTTCGTAGCGAGTACCTTCGTGACTTGCTTCGCCCAAGTGATAAGTGGCCCGGCATGCCGCCGAGTCGATGGTACTGTTATCGAGTGAATCTGGGGGAAACTTGCGGCCTTTTCCGATTGGGCCGGAAAAAAAGAAAATCCGGCTACACGTTGCTAGCCCGCTTTTCTCATCATATGGTAACCACGAATCCTACGAATCCCACGAATACTCGCAGTTTACTCGCAATCGAGAAGTCCGGTTTCGCTACCAACCGTTTTTCAAGGTGACTTGTCTTGAGATGCAAGTACAGATCGGTTAACAGATTCGTACTATTTGTCTCATTCGTGGTGAGAAATCCGGGCTAGCTGGCGACGACTGCTAGCTTTGGGCGATTTCAAATGCAGTCAACAAAAAAACCTCGCCCGGCAAGAGTCCGGGCGAGGTCTGAGATGTTTATATCTTTCTTTGCGATGACTGCGGGCACTTAGGCAGCACGCTTGAAATAAACTACCCGTTGCGGAATTCACGGAACTCATTCCGCCGAATCTCTACTTTGAGGCTGGGTAGACTATTTCCAACGCCTTGCCTTAGTGGCTGTGCTTGCTGTCCTTGAAGTCCAAGAACCACCAGCCGTCATCCCATTCCAGCGTGACTTTCCGCCAACCAAGTGGTACCTGGGGATAGGGATAGAACGGGCCAATATAAGGCCAAGCCGAGGCCGAGTACTGCTTGGGATACGTCAAGGCAGCATAGTTTGGCGAAGCGGCATAGCTAGGCCAAGCATAGCCAGGCATCTGAGGATTGTCGTAGCTGGGTGACTGACCCATACCACCCGGGGCATAGCCTTCTCCCGAAGGGCATCCTTCGGCGGGGCAATAGGCAGCAGCCTGTTGATATCCCGCTTGCACATTCCCGCCGGGAGTTGTGTAAGCGTAAGGCCGTGGCATGTTGCTACGTGGGGCTTGTTGCATGGGAGCAGTGCTAGCAACTCGCATGGACGCTGGATTGATTTCCTGGGGCTGCTCATAGCTGACAGGAACGTCGTTTTGCTTTGGCGATTGAAGTTCGACGTCCAACTTGCAAATCACATGGTCGACTCCGGCACTCTCTCGGGCGATCTGCTCGGCAATCCGTTTTTGGTTTTCGCTCGTGACCGTGCCCGAGAGCCACGCGACACCATCTTCGTATTTGACACCTACGCGATAGCCCTTGAGCTTACCGCTTTGCTTGAGATTGTTGGCAATCTGCTGGGCAGCGTTTTCATTGCTGGTAGCGGCAGTGGCCGAAGCAACTGTCAGCCCCAGCGCTGCGACTAGCACTGCCAAGCCTAATCGATAAGTCCGCATGGTCCCCCTCCTGAAAATTTCCCTGCTTTTCCGCTCATCATGTGTAAATGAAGAGCAGTGAATTCGCCGTGACGGAAAAGTACCTCCGTGATACCTCCCGAACCTCTGGGTACTAGGCAATCCCGCTGATGCCGAGAATGCAGACGCAGAGGTCGATCTACAAAGAAGCATCGGCAGGCGAGGCTGACGAAAGGGAGTGATTTTCCGATTCTGCCGGAAAAAACATCCACCGAGCAGGAAGCTGGGCAAACCGCGAAAAGTTTGCCGCCCCCAGGATTGCTAGCAGATCAATCGAGCTGTGATTGGTGATCGCGAGGACCAATATCAACCACAGCGGTAACAATCATCACTCCCAAGGTGCATGCCGAGAGGGGCCAAAAAGCCAGACAGAAATACTCACCCACGACGGTGGCAATCGCGATGATCGGCAGGCAGGCTAAAAAACTTCCTTGGGCTAGGCGCTGTCGATAACCCGTGGTTTCGCTCCGCACGACGATGGCGGCGGTGATTCCCACCAAGTGGATTACGATCCAAGTGGCATCCAAGGCAGTCGATCCGTCCATTGCTCATTCACCGCGAAATCCCTCGCGATGTCCTTCTGTAGGTGCGTGACTCTGAAGTAGTTGCCGTCTGTTCTCAGGTTATCAAACGGCACTACGGTTGTTCAAGTTTGCTAGCAACCGGTTTCTCCATTTCAGAGGTAAGGGAACCGCCTGCTGCTGGCTGAATCCCTTTCATTTCGTAGGGCACGATTCTCATGGTTTCTACGACGCGGCTGGAAGGGGAGGTCGCGCGTCGCGCGAACGAAATAGCATTACGATGCCGAGAGCTGGTAGCTGGTGGGCCGGAACAAGGTATCCCGCAGTTCCGGCATGATCTGGTAGCACTGCCGGAACTCGGGTACTCGTTCCGGCCTGCGAC
>CALMBE010000331.1 GCA_937860165.1 uncultured Planctomycetaceae bacterium | reverse complement strand
CATACCACTTATCTTCTCTGTGACCTCCGTGGCTCCGTGGTAAAATTACTTCCAGCTTGCAGCAAGCGTCAAATGCCGAAGTTGTTTTTGAATTGTTCCTAAGTGGCGACTCGCCCCTGCGTTCGATGTCATCTACAGCTTCAATCCCGTCGGTCCGTGGACCAGTCAACACCCGTTGAGTCTCAACGGCAAACGCACCGATTTCTCGCTCGCCGACTTTCGCTCCGCCGCCAACCGCTTGCGTATTTTCCGTGGCCAGCGCCTCGACGCGCTCTTGCAGGAGGTGGATGCCGCCGTCGAGAAGTGGCCCGCCGTCGCAGCACAAGCGGGAGTTCCGACAAGGCGTATCGAGGAGATTTTCGGCAATCTCCGCCGGCTCGAACAACTCACCGCCAGCTAAGCCAAACCTGGGAAACCGCCCACGGCTGCAACCCCGCCACCGACGACCACCTCGGCGATCCCGACGCCGATGGTTATCCGAATCTGGAAGAATTTCTCAACGGGACCTACTCGTACAAGTAGCATGGGCCCCCGGCCCGTGCGCGTCGAACTCTAGTACCTGCTCGCACGGCCCAGGGGGCCATGCTACGATTGCGGCCATGACATTCAATCTCGATCCGCCACCTGGCTTTCGGGGACTTGACCCCCATAGACCGGTCACAGTCTACACGCGGAATCTCCCTCATTGGCGGCAGGAGGGCGCAACTTATTTCGTGACATTTCATTTGGCGGATGCCCTGCCTGACGCAAAAAGAAACGAACTCGCCGCGATGCGACGTGAATGGCAATTGCATAATCCGCCGCCACAATGCGAAACAGCGTTGACAGACCACGCTAAGTCGGTTTTCCTCACGGTGGAAAAATGGATGGACACTGGACATGGTGACTGTTGGTTTCGACAGCCGAAATACGCCAGTGAGTTGCACCGGGCGATCTTGCATTTTCACGAGCAACGATATGAAATCGGCTGTTTCGTTATCATGAGCAATCATTGCCATTTGGTGATACGTCCCTTCGATGGCCATCAATTGGAAGACGAAGTAGGCGCGATCAAAGGGATCGTGGCAAACAATATCAATAATTGTGAAAGAAAAAGTGGAGTGTTGTGGCAACAAGAGTCCTATGATCGGATCATTCGCAATGAAGAACATCTCTATCGAGTTGTGCAATACATCGGCACCAATCCTCGACGAGCTGGGATCGATTTCGATGACTGGAATCGTTGGATGAACCCGCAATGGCAAGCACTCGGTTGGGACTTCCACGACGTGTGATTCTGTAGCATGGGCCCCCGGCCCGTGCGCGTCGAACTCTAGTACCTGCTCGCACGGCCCAGGGGGCCATGCTACGATACTCGCTACCGCATGGCCTATCTCCATATCCATTTTTCCGCCTCACATGCTCCTCAATTTCGTCATCCTCTACCTCCTCGCTTCGATTGCCGTCGGCCTCTGGTTCGCGCGGCGGGTGAAGAACACCGAGGACTACGCCGTCGCGGGGCGGTCGTTGCCTCTGTCGGTCGTGATCGCCACGACTTTCGCCACGTGGTTTGCCGCGGAGACGGTCATCGGCATCCCGGCCAAGTTCCTTCGTGGGGGGATGGCAGCGACGGTCGAAGACCCCTGGGGGGCTTCTATGTGTCTGATCCTCGTGGGCTTGTTTTTCGCCCGCAAACTCTACCCGATGTCGCTCCTGACGATCAACGACTTCTATCGCGTCCACTATGGCAAGACCGTCGAACTGTTTTGCTCGGTCGTGGATATCCTCTCGTATCTGGGATGGGTCGCGGCTCAGATCACTGCCCTGGGGGTTGTCTTCTCGCTCATCACAGACGGCAAGATCACTCCCCGCGATGGGGCGTTCATCGGCACGGCCGTGGTCTTGATTTACACCATCTACGGCGGCATGTGGTCGGTCGCCGTCACCGACTTTTTGCAGATGATTATCATCGTCTTGGGGCTGGTCGGCATTGCGATCATTTCCGGCAACATGGCCGGCGGGCCGGCTAAGGTCTTCGAACTCGCCGCCGACCGGGAATTGCTCCATTTCTTTCCCGCCTGGAACTTCCATGAAATCATGTTCTTCATCGGCTCGGGGATCACGATCATGCTGGGCTCGATTCCCCAACAAGATATCTTCCAGCGGATCATGTCCTCAAAAAACGTCCAAGTGGCCGTGTGGGGGCCCCTCATCGGCGGGACCGGCTATTTGCTCTTTGCCATGGTGCCGATGTTCATCGTCACGAGCAGTCTGATTATCATGCCCAGCGAGGCCGCCGCACTCCTGCAAACCGAGACCGGCTCGCAAGAAGTGTTGCCGACGCTGATCGTCGATCACATGCCCAAGTACGCGCAGGTGATGTTTTTCGGCGCGCTACTGTCGGCGATCATGTCGACCGCCTCTGCGACGATCCTGGCCCCCTCGACCGTGTTTGTGCAAAACCTTCTCAAACACTTTTGGCCTGCGATGACCGACCGCCAAGAACTGCGCTTGATGCGGTACACGGTGTTGGCATTCACGGCCATCGTGCTGACCTATGCGATTCTCATGGAAGGAACCTCGGTTTACGATCTGGTGTCGACTACCTACCAGTTGCCGGTCGTCGGGGCGTTTGTCCCCTTGGTGTGCGGCTTGTACTGGAAACGCGCGAACAACCGGGGGGCGATCGCGTCGATTCTCTGCGGGGTCTCGACCTGGATTCTGTTCATGGTCACCCCGCTGGGAGAACTATTCCCCCAGCAACTCGCGGGACTCATCATGGCGGTGATCGGCATGGTGGTCGGTTCGTTGGCGAGCGGGTCCAGAGCTGAGAGCTAGAGAATTCAGGCGAGCCGGAGGACGTTAGTCCCCGGAGGGCAGCAGGAAAGGCCCAAGGCACTGGGTTCCCGCCTACGCGGGAATGACGTAATCACTCCTTTTCGTCGTGCCGTCGTGTCGTCGTGGTGAAATACGAATTCATTTGAATTCTTATCGCAAAGACGCGAAGTCGCAGAGACGCGACGACCTGCAACTAGCGTCCTCGCGTCTCTGCACCTCTGCGACTCTGCGCTTAAATTCCCTTCGTAAATGAGCAGGTAGAAAAACGTGAGCCGGGGGCGGGGACGCCCCGGCTCGCTCATTAACAGGCACTTGCCGATTCCTATCGGACTTTGCGAAAAGACATTCCCAGCATCGCCATCAACCCCAGCAACAGCGTGCTTGGCTCCGGCACGGCGCCGAACAAGGTGCGGGTGCCCTTGGTTGGGACCGAAGCGGCACGGCGTTGCCACAGCAATAGGTCGCGGCCATCGGTGTCGCCATCGCCATCGGCATCACCCGAACTACTCGACCTTCCGGTGACTTGACCGTAAGCTTTCTGCCAATAGACGAGGTCTTGGTCATTGACGACCCCATCTCTATTGAAATCCGCGGCCAAGGCAGGGTTCGTGGCGAATTGAGTCACACGAAAGGTCACGCGATTGCTCCGATACAGCACGTCACCAGCCAGGGTGCTGCCGAAGGGGGCCGTCAACGTTACATTGGCGAACTGCCCGCTAATGGCGTTGGCGGTTAAGATGTCGATTTCCGTACCGACGGCTGGGTTGAAATTACTAACCAACGACAGAGCGAGTGTGCCCCCTAATTGGGCCGTCGCGGTGCTTAGCAATCCCGAACTGTTGCCCCCGAGCGAAGTTCCTAGCACGATGTCCAAGATACCCGCCGGGGTTTGCACAAACTGGGTGCCGGTCATCTGGATGCCACCGAAGACTCGCCCCGGCACGAGCCGACCGGCGTTTTCAAAGCGGTCGATCAAGAACGAACCATTGCCGCGCACGGTGCCCGTGTTGAGAATATCTTCCCCAGCAACCGAGGAACCCAAGTTCATGAGCAATTCACCTGCTAGGTTCCAACTGTCGGCTACTCCCAGATCGACATTCAGGGCGGCCCCGGCTTCGAGCACAATCTGCCCGCGATACTGTTGATTGGCGTCGGTCCGCACGATGCGGTTGGTTACCAAATCGAGCCGCTTGCCACTGCGAATCGTCGTGTGATGATTCGTCGCGTCGACACCCCACAAGAAGGTGTTGGGATTGATAATGCTGTTCTGGTCGACAATCAAGTCACCCACCAGATTCACGGTGCTCGTGCCGGTGATCCGGCCGCCGGACATCGTCAGGAGTTTCGGCAGGAAGGCACTTGAGATCGATGCCGTGAGGGTTCCCCCCGTGCGAACCTGCACCGGGACGTTAAACCCGTAGGTCGAAAACCCACCCGGGAAACTCGTGCCTGGGTTCGGGATGGAGTCGGTGGGTGTTGGATCCAAAATTTCGAACTCACCCTGAACTTGAATATCGGGAACGACGAACGACAAAGCCATGAACTGGGTGGCTTCGTCGGGAAAGTCGCCCACGATCGGATTGGGGATCGCGGTGCTCGCATTGCCTGCGATGGCCAGTGTCCCGTTACCAGTAAAAGTGCCCCCACTAAACGTGGTCGTACTTCCCAAGAGCAACAGGTCGTCGGCATCGGGCAGATTCACCACTGCCGGAGAGTTGAAAATCACCGGGGCTAGGATGCGCGCCTTGCCGTCGACTTCGACATTACCGCCCACGGTAACTTCGCCCCCCGAGAGTGTCGCCCACAGGGCTTCACTACTGCCGCCGCGGAGGTACATCTGTCCCTTCATTTTCCAAGGTTGCGAGAACCTCATGGTGCGCGTCTCGGCCACGGCGGCAGTCCCGTTGAAGTCATCGGCCAGTGGCCCGAAGATTGACAAGTCACCGAGATTCGCAGTGATCACCCCTTGTTCGCCTTGCCCATCGAGATCGAGCTTGGCCCCCAGGCCCGAGGTGCCCAGAGTCAGCTTGCCGCCAAAGCCGAACAGCAAGAACGTACCGCCGTTAATTTCACCATCGTTGATCAGCTTGCCTCCGACACGCACGGCACCTGCTCCCATCAGAGCACTGTTACCTTGAATGCGAAAGTCGCGGTCTACGTCCACGGAAGCTTTGGAGTTGAACAAATTCACGAGACCAGCAACGAGAGTAAGATTGTTGGTTTGAAAGGTCGAAAACGTGTCATTGAAATTCCCCACTTGGATCTCACTCCGCTGAGCCCCTGAAAGGCCCAGTTCTGTGTTGCCCAGAACAGTTAGGCGACTCCCTTGCACAAAGAGTTTTGAGCCGTCGTTGATGTTCAGGACTTTCGCCGAGGAATTGCCGGTCGTCTGAAAGACATTGCCCCCGTGGCGAATGTTGACTTCATTGTCGACGTCAGGAATCTTCCCGCCGATCCAGTTCAGCGTCTGGTGCCAGCTATTGGATTGTTCCCCAATGAAATCCACCCGCGGCAGGTTGAATTGCTCGAATCTCTTGTAGACTTGTTGACCATTCACGTACGTGACATGGACCGACTCATCCCAAGTGGCCAGGATGTCTGTCGCCGACGGGAGTCGCCGTTCCCCACCGGAGTTGCTCGGCCAATCGGTCATCAGAACGGAGTCGAGATTGATCTCATAGTCGCCCGTCTGGAGCACACCGACGCTCCGTCCCCCCACGGTTGCGGAATTGAAGTCGTAGTAGTCTTCGAAGAGACCGTTGTAGCTCAGCCCCAAGTGATGCCCCAGTTCATGAGTGACAATACTCAACAGGTCGAGTTTGCCCGTTGCGGCCGATCCTGACCGAGCGAAACCACCAAAGCCAATTTCCAACACTTCGTGGGGATTGCCACTGAACCCGGCATCGATGTCGGCAGCAGACTCATCGCGGACCAGCGTGTCCCGCATCACAAATTCTTCGTTGCTAAACGGGGTGGGGTCAAAAAACCAATTGCGGTCCACGCCATCGGGGCCACGGGTATCGATGATGATGTTGTTCGTGGCCCAGCCGAGAAAGTCTTCGTGCTGACCAAAAGTGCCGCCATCGAGATTGCCCCACGAGAGATCGAAGTGATAGTCGACATCATCAAGGATATAACTTTCCCAGATCGCGATGGCCGCGTTCGTAATCCGGCGGAGCTCCAAGCCATCGGGATCAAATGCCGGCTCGGCCCGTTCGTCGTAGGAGTAGGATATATTGATAGCCTGCCCGCGAGGCACGGGAAGTCCCAAGCTAGTCAGCAGGAGGACCGTCCCCATGCGGAACCAAGGGGTGTTCATGTAATGGGTGGTAAATTTCACAAATCGACGCAGGGCCAGGTAAATAATCGGGGAGAACATGGTTTTTTCCTTTGCTTTGAGAAACCCCAACTGAAAGAAACAGTGGCAGGCTCCAACGAACTAAGCGAAGGACGGCGGGATGTGTTACAGAGGGGAGATTTCGCCTTTATTCCCGGGGGAATACGAGAAACTAAGCTTTGTCAAAGCCAAAAGTAGGGGTGCCACCAGGGCCGAGTAATTGTTCAAGATAGTGGGTGCCATGGCCACGGCGGTATTCCGCCGTGGCCATGT
>CALMBE010000330.1 GCA_937860165.1 uncultured Planctomycetaceae bacterium | reverse complement strand
TTCCGAGCATCAGGAGCAATACCAACGGGGCGATTATAACGAAACGCAGTTGCGCCGGGACTTTCTCGATCCGTTCTTTGCGGCGATGGGTTGGGACATTGATAACCGCAAGGGGTATGCCGAAGCGTACCGCGAGGTGATTCACGAGGACGCCCTGCGGGTCGAACTCACGGTAAAGGCCCCCGATTACTGTTTTCGCATTGGTGGGCAGCGAAAGTTTTTTGTTGAAGCGAAAAAACCAGCGGTCAACATCAAGGAAGACATCGCCCCGGCGTTCCAACTCCGCCGCTATGCCTGGACAGCAAAACTACCGCTCTCGATCCTTACCGACTTCGAAGAACTGGCCGTCTACGATTGCCGCATCAAGCCCGACAAGAACGACAAGGCCTCGGTCGGTCGAGTACTTCTGCTCAAATTCACCGACTATCCGGAGAAATGGCAAGAGCTCGCCGATATCTTTTCGTTCGAGGCCATCCAAAAGGGAGCCTTTGACAAGTATGCCGAGTCGAACAAAAAAAAGCGGGGCACGGCCGAAGTCGATGAGGCATTTCTTGAAGAAATCGAATCGTGGCGAGAAGCACTCGCCAAAAACCTGAGTCTCCGCAATCAGAATCTCACCGACCGCGAATTGAATACGGCGGTGCAACTCATTATCGACCGCGTGATTTTCTTGCGGATGTGCGAAGGGAGGGGAATCGAGCCCTTTGGTCGTTTGCAGGGACTACTAAACGGCGAAAAAGTCTACCCCCGGCTGGTCGAGCTATTCCAACGGGCCGACGAAAAATACAACTCGGGCCTGTTTCACTTTCAGAAGGAGAAAGGTCGTGAAGCGCCCGACACCCTGACCACGCAATTGGACCTCGACGACAAGGTGTTGAAGGACATCTTTCGGCGGCTGTACTATCCCGACAGTCCTTATGAATTCGCCGCGATGCCGGCGGAAATCTTGGGCCAGGTCTATGAACAGTTCCTCGGTAAGGTAATTCGACTTACCAAGGGCCATCAGGCCAAAATCGAGGAAAAGCCCGAAGTTCGCAAGGCGGGGGGTGTTTATTACACGCCTAAGTATATCGTGGATTACATCGTCGAGAACACCGTGGGGAAATTACTCGAAGGGAAAACGCCGCAGCAGGTGGGGGGACTCACTGCGACGTTTGCGGAATCCAAAACCGGTCGGCCACTCACCGTGCTAGACCCCGCCTGCGGGAGCGGGTCGTTCTTGATCGTGGCGTACCAGTATTTGCTCGACTGGTATCTCAAGCAATATACCGAAGTGGACAAACCCGAAAAGCACTCGCGGGGCAAAGAACCGCGAATCTATCAGTCGAACGGCAGCGGGTGGCGACTTACGACCGGCGAGCGAAAACGGATATTGCTCGCTCACATCTACGGCGTGGATATCGACTATCAGGCGTGCGAAGTGACGAAGCTGTCGTTGCTACTCAAGGTGCTGGAAGGGGAGACCGAGGAATCGCTCACCCGGCAATTGGTGGCATTCCACAAAGAGCGGGCCCTGCCGGACTTGGCGAATAATATCAAATGCGGGAATAGTCTGATTGGGTCGGATTTTTATCGTGACCGGCAGGGAGAGTTGTTTGACCAAGAAGAAACACTGCGGATCAATGCGTTTGATTGGCAGACGGAGTTTGGGCAGATTTTCTCGGGCAAGAATCCTGGGTTCGATGCGGTGGTGGGGAACCCACCGTATGTGAGGCAGGAATCTATATCGCAGCATAAAGCCTACCTGGCAAACAATTACCAGACTTACCATGGTGTTGCTGATTTATACACTTACTTTATTGAAAAGGGCTATCAGCTCCTAACATCTCATGGAGTATTTGGGATGATTGTCTCGAATAAATGGACGCGATCTGGATATGGAGAACGACTGCGCCAATTTCTTGGAGCTACGACGAATCTGACAGCGATCGTTGATCTTGCGGGTCTTCCAGTTTTTGCCGGCGCGACAGTCCGACCAGTCATAGTAGTATTTGACAAAATTACAGCTACAAAAGAATTTGCCTACACGCCACCTCCCGATCTGAGCACATTTCGGCTTTTCACTGGCGGTAGGCTCTTGAGCGAACACGTATCATCGTATTCGCGCAAGCTAAAGAAGAGCAGTCTCCTGGACAGCGGCTGGTCCTTTAGTGATCCGAGAGTGAAAGGTCTTTTGAACAAGCTCAACAGCAATTCGCAACCATTGTCTGCATATGTTGGACGCAAGCCATATTTCGGTGTGAAGACAGGATTGAACGAGGTTTTCATTATTGATAGTTCTCGTAGAGACGAACTAATCGCCGCCGATAACTCAAGTGCAGAAATAATAAAGCCCGTCGTAGGTGGTCGCGACATCGATAAATACTCATTGACATTCGCAAGTAAGTATCTGCTATTCTGCCGACGCGGTATAGAAATCGAACGATATCCTGCGGTTTACAAATACTTGACTGAATTCCGTGACGTGCTGACTCCCAAGAGAAGTCGAAGTGATAAAGTGGGTC
>CALMBE010000329.1 GCA_937860165.1 uncultured Planctomycetaceae bacterium | reverse complement strand
GAGCGGCTTGTCGCCTTGAAAATCTCCAAGCACACCGGCAGCGAACCGCAAACCCTCGCGCAGCTCGATCACGCGCATGTCGTGCGAGTTTTTGATCAGCGCTTGAATCGTTCGCCCCCGGCACGACTCCTGTATATGGAAGTGGTGCCCGGCGGGACGTTGTTCGATGTCGTGAAGCGGGTCCGGGGCACCCCGGCCAAGCAGCGGACCGGGCAGCTTTTGATCGACGTGGTCGACGAACACCTGGGGGCCAGTGGGGCAGCGCGGCCGGAGGGTTCCTCGCATCGGCAGTGGCTGGCCGAGACAGATTGGGCACTGGTCGTGTGTCGCTTGGGGGCGCAGCTTGCCGAGGGGTTGGCTTACGCACATTCCCGAGGGGTGCTGCACCGCGACATCAAACCGGCGAATGTGTTGCTGTCCCCCGAGGGATTGCCGAAGCTGGCCGATTTCAATGTGAGCTACAACGGCGGGCGGGCCGACGAGGACCCCGCGGAGGCCTTTGGGGGTTCGCTGGCCTACATGTCGCCGGAGCAATTGCAGGCGTGTCACCCCGTGTTGGGTGGTTCGCCCCAATTGGTGCGTGGACAGAGCGACATCTATTCCCTGGGGGTGATGCTGTGGGAACTGCTGTGCGGCGTGCGACCCTTCGACGATGGCCCTTCCGATGGGGGTTCGCTGGCCCACATTCAGCGGATGATTGACCGTCGGCATTACGCCGATTTCGGTGAGTTGTGTCGGTCGCTCCCTGCGAATTGCCCCGAGTCGCTCCGGCGGGTGTTGGTCAAGTGCCTCGCGGCTCGCAAAGGGGAACGCTACCAAACCGCCGACGAGTTGGCCGTCGCGCTCCGATTGTGCCTGAATCCCCGCTGCTGGAAATTGCTGCAAGAACCCCGCAGTGTGTTGGCCAAGTTGATGCTCGCGTTTCCGATTCCGACGGTGGTGATTGCCGGCTTGGCCCCCAACGCCTTGGCGGGGCTGTTTAATTTGACCTACAATCGCAATCGCATCGAGGCGTTCTCGCCCCATCTGTTGCCGTGGTTTGAAACCGTGCAACTCTGGATCAACGCGATTGCCTTTCCCGTGGGGGCGCTGGTCGGGGTGTGGTTAGTGCGGCAGATTGCCGCGCTACTCGACCGCGAGAAACCCCAGGCTTCGAGCCAAGGGGGCCAGCAAGTGCTGTTCTTCGGCTGGTTTATTTCGCGTCTGACGTTGGTCTTGTGGAGCGTTTCGGGGTTGATGTTTCCGGTGCTGATGAACATGGGGGAACCCATCGACGGGGTGCTGGGATTTTACTCGCACTTCTTCATGTCGTTGGCCTTGTGTGGGATCGCGGCGGCGGTGTTTCCGTATTTCTTGTTGACCGCCCTGGCGCTGCGAATTTACTTCCCGGCGATTATCCGCAACGGCATGGTGCGGGGACCGCGATGGCATGATTTGAAAAACCTTAAACGACTCAACCTGTTGCACCTGGCCTTGTCGGCGGTCGTGCCAATGCTCGGTGTGTTGCTGGTCTCGGCGGCTGGGACGAACGAACGGGCGACCCTGATGATCGTCAGCGGAGTAGGAATCCTCGGCTTCGCGGGGATGTTCGCCCTCGAGCGCTATATCGACCGCAATCTCGATGCGCTCGAAAAAGTAGCCCTTGAAACGCCACGGGGAGGGTGAATGGGCGAGCCGTAAGCGTTAGCGCCCGGAGCTTTTCGGTTCGCCAAAAGCTCCGGGCGCTAACGCTTACGGCTCGCCTGGCTCGCTCATCGCGGGTTCTTTGATCCCGCGCAAGAACACCACGTCGAAGACTTCGTTTCCTCCTTCGACGAATTCCAGATAACCCTCAGCTTTGCCGGTGGACAGATTTACCAGGGCCACGCCTGCGATGAGTTTTTCGTGCCGATCGCGGACGGGTGGGGCGTCGAGGATGTGTTTAGGCCTGATTTTCGAAAGGCCCACGAGGGCGTAATTGCCGACAAAGCACAAACCTCGTGTAAAACCAGGCAGCGAACAGACTTCTCGACAAGTGCCGAGGGAGGGATCGAATTCCGTCAGCGCGCCGTGCCCTGAGTTGCACAGCCACCACTTTCCCCGATAGCGGCGCGGTGAATGCGGCATGCAGAGTCCTCGGGCGACGATTTTGTGGTGGGGGATGTCGAGGAGCACACCCGAAGTGAATCGATCTTCTTTGCGCCAATCGTGCCGTTCGTCCGTTTCGCAAAAAGCGGTGGCCAGGGTTGGTTCTCCGGCTTGCATTCCCAAGCCATTGAGATGACAGCGATCTTCTTGGACCACGGTGGAAATAAACGGCGGCAGCCAGCAATGCACGAATCGCTTGTGTTGTGAGACCCGAGCCAGGCCATTGAATCGCGTATTGGCAAAATAAATTCCCCGCCGACCGAAGGCGATGTCGTGGGCATTGACCTTGCCGGTGTGGTAGGTGGGTCCGGGCATGAGTGTGGTCTTGCCAACTTCGTCGGTGGCGAGGTGATAGGTGAGAATTTGCTCTCGGACGGCCAGGGCCAGTCGCTTCCCATTGAGGGCGATCCCCATCGGGCGCGCGAAGCGATGGTCCTGAAACATGAGTCGACCGTTGTTCGCGCCAACGAACATATTGTCGCTGATCTTATCGAGATG
>CALMBE010000328.1 GCA_937860165.1 uncultured Planctomycetaceae bacterium | reverse complement strand
GTTACACAAACTTCCTGAACCCTGAACCCTCCCCCATGCACGACCCGCGAATCGATACCCTTGCCAATCTTCTGCTCGACCACAGTTGCGACTTGCAAAAGGGGGAACGGGTGCTCATCGAGGCCTTCGATCTTCCCGAGCCCGCGCTGGTGACGGCCTTGGTCGAAGGGGCTGCCAAGCGTGGAGCCGTTCCCTTGGTCACTTGGAAAAACAACGAGGTGCTGCGGTCGCTCTATCGCACGGCCACACTTGAAAGCATGCAGGCTGCCGCGGAGTTTGAGGGAGCCCGGATGAAAACGGTGCAGGCTTACATCGGCATTCGCGGGGCCGCGAACAGCAGCCAATTTGCCGACGTGCCGCACGAGCGGATGGACCTGTTCCAGCAACATTGGTGGAAGCAGGTTCACGGGGCGATTCGAGTTCCCGATACCAAGTGGGTCGTGCTGCGTTACCCCACGGATTCGTTTGCCCAAGCAGCGAACATGAGCAGCAGCGCATTCGAAGAATTCTACTTCTCCGTCTGCACGGCCGACTACCAGGCCATGGGCAAGGCTCAAGAGCCGCTAGTGAAACGCATGGAAGCCGCCGATCGGGTTCGGATCACCGCGCCGGGTACCGAATTGGAATTCTCCATTAAGAGCATCCCCGTGGTTTCCTGCCACGGCAAACGCAACATCCCCGATGGCGAAGTCTTCACCGCCCCCGTCCGCGACAGCATCCATGGCGTGATCCGTTACAACACGCAGTCGCGTTACCAAGGGACAGTATTCAGTGACATCGAATTCGAGTTCCAGAACGGCCAGATTGTCCGGGCAATTTCCAGCGACACTTCAAGGATTAACGCAATCCTCGATTCCGACGAAGGGGCCCGCTACATTGGCGAATGGTCCCTCGGAACTAACAACCGTGTGCGGCATCCGATGCTGGATACGTTGTTCGACGAAAAAATCGGCGGCAGTTTCCATCTCACCCCCGGCCAAGCCTACGACGAAGCCGACAACGGCAACGACAGTCGCATCCACTGGGATCTGGTGCTCATCCAGCGCGAGGACTACGGCGGGGGCGAAGTCTGGTTCGACAGGGAATTGATCCGCAAAGATGGCCTATTCCTCCCCGCCGATTTGCAAGGGCTTAATCCAACATCGCCGAGTTGAATGACGGCGACGGTTGATTCGCCAGGGATTAAAATCCTGTCATTTATACACAAGTTTTTTCGATTGCGAAGGTTTTCGGGGTGCGTATGGCACAAGATTTGCGCAGTGGTTGAAGCAGGGAATTGGCCTGCCAAAACTGGATGGAGCGAATCGCGATGTGCGAAGGAATTGCAGAGGAACTGGAGGGGATCGACCTTGGAGACAAGCGTTTGAATGCGCGTAGTGTATCGGTGATTGAATTACTAGCAGCCGATCCGGAGGCCAGCATCAACGCGGCTTGCGGCGACTGGGGGGACACGCTGGCCGCGTATCGATTGTTCGACAACCCGTCCGTCGAGCCCCAGAAGATTCTTCAGCCCCATCTGAAAAAGACGCAGCAGCGGATCCAGCAGCATCCCGTGGTGCTACTGATCCAGGACACCACGGAATTCGATTTCAGCCGCCACGCTCCGCAAGGCGTGGGCTGCTTGGATGCGGATTATCGGTTCGGGTTTTACGATCACACGTATCTGGCCATCACGCCGGACCGGCTACCCTTGGGGGTGGTGGGGGGCGAGCAGTTTGATCGCAGCCCGGAGAGCTTGGGAAAAGCTCGCCAGCGGAAAACGCTTCCGATTGAACAGAAGGAGAGCTTTCGCTGGCTCACCGGGTATCGCCAAGCCACGCAACTGGCGAGTTCCTGTCCCACGACCCAGATTGTCAGCGTGGCCGATAGTGAGTCCGACATTTACGACATCTTCGTGGAAGCCCGGCAGCATGCCGGAGGGGCCGATTTCCTTCTGCGAGCCAAGGAAGACCGCAGCACTCCCGAGCGGAACCCGGCGGCTGGTCCCGCCGTTTATTGCAAAGTCCGCGACGAGGTCCGGAACTCGGAAGTTCGCGTCCGGCGGACGATCGACCTACCCCCAACGCCCAAGCGCAAAGCGCGTCAGGCGGAGTTGGAGATGCGCGCATTGCGTGTGACCGTGAAGCCGCCCCACGCGCGTTCTCACCTGCCGACCGTCGCCTATCAGGTGGTGCTGGTGGAAGAAGTGAACGGCCCGCAAGATGGCACGGACGTCGGTTGGCTGCTGATCACCTCGCTGCCAATCGACTCGGTGGAGGATATCTTGCGCGTGGTGGATTACTACGTGGCCCGCTGGATGATCGAAGTTTACTTTCGGGTTCTGAAGACCGGTTGCCGCGTGGAAAGGATCCAATTGGAAACCCTCAGTCGGGTGAAGAACTGTTGGGCGTTTTACAAGATCATCGCTTGGCGAATCCTCTATCTGACGTACTTGAATCGGACGACGCCCGAGTTGCCATGCACGGCGGTGTTCGATGATTGCGAATGGAAATCGGTTTGGAAAGTGACGAAGAAAATGCCGCTGCCGGAGAAACCGCCGACGCTGGGCCAATTCATGCCGCTCCTGACGAGTCTCGGCGGCTACAACAACCGCCCCAGCGAACCCCCGCCCGGCCCGCAAGTCTTCTGGACCGCCCTCCGCCGGATGCTCGACTTCGCCATCGCCTGGGTCAACTTCGGACCGGAGACGCCAGTTGTGTATAAATGACAGGATTTCAATCCCTGGCACTCGCTCCGCACGGCATCGGGACGATGCCGGCTAACTTAAGAGGCGCTCGGCGATTACTGCCAGGATTTCTTGGGCCACGAACAGTTTCGTGCCGGCGACTTGTTTGAGGATGTTGCCTGCGGGGTCGAGGATTTCGACTTGATTGTCGAGGGCATCCATCGCGGCAACGCCGTTGGAAACCATCAGGTCGCAATGTTTGCGCTCCAGCTTGGCCAGCGCCCGCAAGCGGTGGTCCTCGGTTTCGAGGGCAAAGCCGACCACCCAGCGTTGACCTTTTTCTGCGGCCAGGGTGGCGACGATGTCTTCGGTCTCGATGAGGGACAGTTCCAGGGGCTGCCCCGTCTTGGCAATCTTGTGCGACTCGACCCGCAGCGGGCGATAGTCACAGGGGGCGGCGGCACCGATGAGGCCGACGCAATCGGCAAACGCTTGGCGAGCAGCAGCGAGCATTTCTTCGGTCGACACCACGTCGATCACTGTCGCGTCGGCTGGGTAAGCCACCTCCACGGGTCCACTGATGACGACCGCTTCGTGCCCGAGACTTAACACGGCTTCCGCCACGGCGGCACCCATGCGACCGCTCGAAGCATTGGTAAGATAGCGGACGGGGTCCAAGTACTGTCGGGTTGGTCCAGAAGTGATGAGGATTCTCGCCACGGACACGCGCTCGCTTAGACAGGTCCGATGGAAAGCAAATTGTGAATCGCGGCGCGAATCTCGCTGGGTTCGGCCATGCGACCCTCTCCTTGCTGACGGCAACTAAGCCAGCCGGAATTCGGTCCGACAAAGTGAACACCATCGCTGCGTAGCTGGGCGACATTGCGTTTGACGGCGGGTTTCTCCCACATTTCCGAATTCATGGCTGGTGCCATGAGGATCGGACCTTGGAACGAGAGGAGCAAGGTACTGAGCAAGTCTTCTGCGAGACCATGAGCCGCCTGGGCGAGCAAATTGGCTGTGGCTGGGGCAATACACAACAGCTCCGCCTTGTGGGCCACTTCGATGTGCGCACCCAGGGGATGAGCTTTGCGATCGAACACATGAGTCAGAACCTTTCTACCGGTCAGGGCCTGAAAGGTTGTCGGTCCGATGAATTCCTGCGCAGCGCGGGTCATCACAACAGTAACCCCGACGTTGTGCTGCACCAACTCGCTGACCAGCGTGGCAACTTTGTATGCCGCCACCCCACCGGTCAGTCCGACGATGATTTCGTGTGCCATGGATCGATTGCACTCCGAGCCCCAAGCTGGCGGTTAGAGGCTCGAGAGATCCAATTCAGGGGGGCCACCACCTTCACCCCGTTGGGTATAAGTCTTCACTTGATTGCCAGAATCAAGGTAAATTTTGTCTTGCAGAATTTCTTGCACGACGATTTCCATTTTGTCCTTGGACTTAAAGTCAACGAGCGGTCGCGCACCCGCATTGATGGCTGCGAGCCGTTTTTGAATGAGGGTCGAGAGTTTGAACCGACCCCCGACTTTGTTGACAATTCCTTCTTCTTTGAGTGCGTCAATCATTTGGGAATTCCTCGGTCCTGCAAAATGTGTACGATGTCGGTAACGGCTTGTGATACGGTATCGTTGACCACCTGATGGGTATATCGGTCGGCAAGGGCGATTTCACGCCGGGCAACTTCCAGCCGCCGTTGGATGGCTTCCTCGGTCTCGGTACCTCGGCTGCGCAGCCGGTGCTCCAGTTCTGCCAAGGTCGATGGCTGGATAAAGATCGTCACGGCATCGGGAAACTCCCGCAGCACGACCTCGGCCCCAGCCACATCAATCTCTAAGAGTACCCATTTTCCCGCAGCCAGACTAGGCCTCACGGCATCCCACAGGGTGCCATACCAAAAGCCCTGGCCGAAAACCTCGATGGTTTCGAGGAAATCGCCCAGCTCGCGGCGGCGGACAAATTCGGCGGGGGTCAGGAAATGGTAGTCCACGCCGTCCCGCTCACCGGGTCGTGGGGAACGCGTCGTGGCCGAGACACTTCGCACGAGACTCGGGGTCAGATTGCCGAGCACTTCGCGCACAACCGTGGATTTCCCCACCCCCGAGGGACCCGAAACAAGGACGAGTTTACCACTACCTGGGGCGGTCATTGCACGTTTTGAATTTGTTCGCGGATCCGCTCCAAGGCGGTCTTGATTTCGACGATTTGCAGTGAGATCTGGGCGTCGTTCGCCTTCGAGCCGATTGTATTTGTCTCGCGGCCCATTTCCTGGCAGATGAACTCCAGCTTGCGGCCGGCACTTTCTTCGAGTTTCAGAGCATCGACAAACTGTTGCAAGTGACTGCGAAGTCGGACAATCTCTTCGGAGATGTCGGCTCGGTCGGCATACAAGGCAACTTCACGCACCAAATCGGCGGGTTCCAACGATACATGGACTTCGGCCAAAGCTTCATTCAGGCGATCCACGATTCGCTTGCGATAATTCTCGCCCACCAGGGGTGCCTGTTGTTCGATGGCATCCAGACTTTTTGCCACGGTTTCACATTGTTCGGCGAGGTCGGCTGCCAAGGCCACTCCCTCGACAGCCCGCATTGTGTTGAGTTGTATAATTGCGGCCTGGAGAACTGGTTCGACGATTGGCCAGAGTCCCTCGGAACCGGACGATTCGATCCCCAGTTGTTCGACCACACCCGGCAGCCCAGCAAGTGATTCAAGATTGATGCGTTCGTTCAGATTACGCGCTGCGGCAACCTCCAGCAGTTGATCGACATATTGATTGAGTACACCAATATTGAGCCGATAATCCTCGGCGCTTGCCAAGTGGCGAATCCGAAAGTTACAGGTCACCGTCCCGCGTTTGACGGATTCGCGGACCGCGGCGTCGACGAGACTTTCCAGCGAGCCGTAGCTGTCGGTCATGCGCAGATTGAGCTTGTAGTACCGATTATTGACTGTACGGAGCTCGATAGCGACGGCATAGCCCTCGCGCTGCTCGACCACTTCCCCAAAGCCAGTCATGCTCAGAAGCGGCACGAGAAATTCCTTCTGCTAGGCGGCCCAAAGGGGCCCATGGCGATCGGCATTTACTTTGATTTCTCACTGCCTTCGGAATCCGAGGTCGGTTTTGCATCGGCCTTGTCGGAATCCTGGGATGCAGCGGGCTTCTCGGCAGGGGCCGACTCTTGGTCAGACTTCGAGTCTTCGGCCTTGGCTTTGTCGCTGTCAGTTGCGTCAGCAGAGTTCTCTTGACCTGGGAGCAGAGGCCCCGAGCTTGCGGGAGGGGAATTGCTAGTGTTCAAACGACTTCCGGCGCTGGTGGTGGCAAATTTTGCGGCAGCGATGCAGAGCACGATCCACACGGCGGCGACAACCACCGTGATTCGCGTGAACACGTCGCCCGCCCTTGCACCAAAAGCGCTCGAGCCACCCATGCCACCCAAGGCACCCGCCAAGCCACCCCCTCGACCCCGTTGAACGAGGACCAGCAAGATGAGGAAAATGCCTACCAAAGCCAACAAGACTTGAAAGACCGCTTGCATCGCTGCGAATACGGGAATTATCACTGCAGGAACTCCGTCCGGGATTCAGAAAAATGTGTTTATGGGAGAACTCAGACTTGTCCGACTGCGGCACTGGCTGCGGCAATCGCCAGAAAATCATCGGCTTTGAGACTTGCCCCACCGATCAGCGCCCCGTCGACATTCGGCAGCGCCATGAGCTGCTTGGCATTATCGGGTTTGACGCTACCTCCGTAGAGGATTCGGACCTTATCGGCAATCCCGGCATTGTAGCATTCCGTAAGGAGCTTGCGAAGGTCACGATGCACCTCTTCGGCTTGCTCAGGAGTTGCCACTTTGCCGGTGCCAATAGCCCAAACGGGTTCGTAAGCAATCACGGTCGAGACAATCTGCTCAGCAGAAACACCCGCCAATGCGCCTGAAAACTGGCTGTGGATGACTTCGGCGGTCTTACCGGCCTCGCGTTCAGAGAGCAATTCGCCAACGCACACAATCGGTCTCAGACCGGCCCCGAGGGCCGCCAGGGTCTTGCGATTCACATCCGCGTCGGTTTCTCCCAAGATGTGTCGGCGCTCGCTGTGTCCCAGGATCACGTACTGCACTCCCAAATCGCACAACATGGCAGTGCTGATTTCACCCGTGAAAGCGCCGTTGGCTTCGTGATAGACATTTTGGGCCCCCAACCCGACTGCTGCCGAACCGATGGTATCGCGGACCAAGGACAAATACACACTCGAGGGGCAGACCAATAGTTCTGAGTCACCCGCCTCGTCAGCACGGCGGGCAATTGTGCTGGCCAAGAGCCGCGCCGAAGCGGTATCGGTATTCATCTTCCAATTGCCAGCAATCAACGGAGTACGCATCGTCGAACCTCACGAGTCGGAAACGTGGCACATCACGGGAACTGCCAATGCATTCCCCGGTTAACTAGTGCCACAGTCTAACCGATTGCCTCGGCCTGTGCCTAGGAGCGCCTGGACATCAACAGGGCCAATTAGTTTTTCACAATGGAGGGTGCCATGGCCACGGCGGTACTCCGC
>CALMBE010000327.1 GCA_937860165.1 uncultured Planctomycetaceae bacterium | reverse complement strand
GCAAGGGTGCGGGCATCGGGTGGGGGAAGCTAGTGTCCGTGGAGGTTAGTGCCTTCGAACATCGCTGGCAGGAGCGTACATAAGTAATAAGCCCGGGGGACGGAAAGTTCCAACAGTGCCGTCACTTCTGCCGAGAGCCCGGGGGTTGCTGGTGCCTTAACACTCAGCAACGAATCCAGGGGCGAGGCAGGTTTCACGTATTTCACGCAGCGGAGTTTTTTCGGACTTTTCCCGGCCAGTTCGGCTGCCCGTTCGATCGCCCGTTCGACGAACGCAATCTCATCGACAAGGCCCAGTTCGAGGGCCTGACCGGCGGTAAAAATCTGACCAGTTGCCACTTTATCGAGTGCGGCATCATCGGCTTGGAATTTGGGTCGCCCGTTGCGGACGATTTCCTTGAACCGCGCGAAGCTGCGATCCACCAGGTCTTGAAAGAGTTGGCGTTCCTCGAGGCGTTCCTCGTCGCTCAGTTCTCGGGTGGGACTTCCCATGAGTTTATTCTTGTGGCTGGCAATCGAATCGTCTTTGACTTGATAACTCGCCAAGAGACCGGAGAGATCGTAGTGGGGAATCACCACACCGATCGAACCGGTCCAAGAGGTCGGCTCGGCGAAAATGGTTTTTTCCTGATTGCCGACCGTCATGGCGATGTAGTATCCGCCGCTGGCGCACATGCTTCCCATACTGACCACGACCGGCAGTTTGCGATCGCGGGCGAGTTCTTGCACATGGTGATAAAGGTAATCACTGGCGGTCACGGTGCCCCCCGGGGAATCGATCCGCAAGACCAGGGCCACGACTTGGTCGTCTTCGCGCACCTGGTCGAGTTGTTGCTTGATAAAGCCATCCGCTTCGAGCAACGTGCCGGAGACGTCGATGAGGGCGATTTTTTCGTCGGCGACTTCACTGAGCGAATGATATTTTTCTTGCGGACCCCCAGGCGAACTGAAGTAACTTTGGTAGCTAGCAGACATGCCGATGAGCGACATGACCGCGAGTCCCAGCAGGATCAGGAGGAATTTTCCGTAGCGCCCCAGCGCGGATTGCTGTTGCTGAATGATGATTTGGGGCGGGGATGGCGGAGGAGGTGGGGGCCCAAAACTAGGATTCGGGGGAGGCATGTCGGGCATTTCAAGGACTCCGTGGTGGCGGCAGGTGGCAAACTGATTTTCCTGGCGGCGTTTGGCACGCTGCGAGAAACCCCATTCTACCGCCCCAACTGCTGGGGACAACGACGTTCTGTCGGCGGTGGGGCAGACCAGTTTTCACTTTAGGGTGCCATGCCCACGCTGGTACGCCAGTGTGGGCATGAGAACCTCCGAGCAAACATGGCCACGTCGGAGTACCGCCGTGGCCATGGCACCCCCTTCTTGGAAACCTGTTCGGCCTGCCCTGTCGGCGGTGGGGTGTTGCCATTGTGACCTAGTTGCCGGTACAGTAACACCTGCAAACCATTGTGATTCTTGACCCTGGAAAAGGAGTATGCAGCTTGTTTGTCAGCGCTGCCGCAGAGTGTTTTACCGGTGTTATCAAGGAGGATATTCTTCCGCAGATGGTCGACTTGGAGTTTACTTCGGTCGAACTACCGCTCCATGAAACCGGCTTTACTTGGGGGAAACCCTCCGAGGTGCTTGCCAATTTCGACCATGCGGTCGAAGTCTGCCGCGACATTAGCCGACTGTCGATTTGCGCCTTTTCGGTTGATCCGGGCCCGTGGGGTGGGGATTACTACAAGCGATTCGCGGCCTGCTGCAAGTTGGCCAAGTCGTTGCGGGTGGTCCCGATGGTGGTACCTGCCGCCGAATTGGGAACTCCGTTCAACGAAGAAATCGAACGCCTCCGCGAGTTGGTGCGGATCGCCGCCCTGGAAGGTTGCTTGGTCGCCCTCCGGACGCAAATCGGTTGCATGACCGAAGACCCCGACACGGCCGTCGTGCTCTGCAACAATGTGAAAGGATTGGGCCTGGCGCTCGATCCGTCGCACTACATCACGGGACCTCGACAAGGGCGCGATTTTTCCAAGGTGATCCCCTATGTGTTTCACGTCCACCTCCGGGATTCCACCAAAAGCCAAATGCATGTCCGCATCGGCCAAGGAGAAATCGACTACGGGCGACTGATTACTCAACTCCAGCAAGTGGGTTACGAACGGGCCCTCAGTGTCCACATGCTACCGATCGAGGGATGCGACCACCGGGCCGAGATGCGAAAAATGCGGCTGTTGCTCGATAGTTTGCTCTAGGCTTTATCAAACCGAAAAATGAGGGTGCCATGGCCACGGCGGTACTCCGCTGTGGCCATGC
>CALMBE010000326.1 GCA_937860165.1 uncultured Planctomycetaceae bacterium | reverse complement strand
GAGCGATTGCTCCCGTCGTGAGCCAGCATCAGGGTTGCCACGCGAGTCAGATCCGCTTGGAACGCCAAGAGCAACATTTCAAACGTGATCCCGACGTCCTCCTCGAAGTCGGGGGAAATCCCCGCCGGTGCTTCAACGGCGGGAAGTTCCCGGGCCGAATGGCGTTCGATGCGTTCGAGTCGCTGCTCAATTTCTCGCACTCCATTGAGATACTGGTCGAGCTTCTCACGGTCCGTCAGAGCTAATCGTTGCCCCATCCGGCGGGCATCTTCCAAGACAAAATCCAGGACGGAACGTTGGCCAGCCCGGCGGCGCTGGAGATTGGCTGACCGCTCCGCGGGAGAACCGCTTCCAAATAATCTTTCAAACACCAACCGAGGATTTCGTTCGGCAGGCAACGGGGTGGTGGGGTTCTTCCACGATAAGTTGAACTGGTAGGCACAGGCGTAACCCGCATCGCAACCTCCGCTGGGAGATTCCAAATCAGAACTGAGCTCGAGCGAAGGAAAGGCCGTCGACTGACTGACCTCGGCGGCGATTGCCTGGTCGATCGAGATTCCCGCGCGGATATCGGTCGAGCTCTTGTTAATTCGCACACCCGTAAGAAACACGGAATTGCCTCGAGCGTGGTCACCAGCACCGTCGGAACCCGGTTCGGCGTTGACTTGATCGAGGCCGCCCAAGACCTGCAAATGGTTCTTGAGTTTCTCCAGGGGGGCCAGCGTCTCGGTGAGCTGCACACCCTGCCCAGGTTGCTCGGGCCACCAAGACTTGGGAATCGCTCCGGTGGGAAAAAACAGGAATGCCGTTCGCAGTGGTGCGCCGGTAGCCGTGGTGGCAAGTTCCGCTGTCGCTGGCGATGCGAAGAGGGTGCTAGTTCCCAAGGAGGCAAAGGCGGGCAAGGCGATGGTTGTCCCCATGCCCTGAAGAAAATGCCGACGGGGTAGCTTGCTATTTCGATCTCGCGACATGGCGTGCTCCCTGGGTAGGCTCTCGGGAATGAAAGGCCGTGGGCTTCTGCTCGGATTCACCTACTCGAGACTTCTGGAATGCTGCACTCTGGACGATCCCTTTCAGAAGCACGGAAGGTCGTCCTTGCTGGGTCTCGAGTTGGTTTACAATGATATCGATTGTCTCGGTATCATGATAATCGATCCCGCGACCTAGTGCATAAATAAACAGTTTCTCGGTCAAACAACGATAAAACTCATGTCGGTGGCTGGCAATTAGGATTTGTTTTAATTCGTGGATATCGTCAAACTCTTCGCCCGAAATCAGCTTGCCACGGGTCACGATGGGTTTGCCATGGTCGGTAGTGCGCTGCAAGCCGAGCGCGTTGAAATCTTCCAGCACGAGCCCCAGGGGATCCATGCGGTTATGGCACGAACTGCAGAGCGGCTGCTCCCGATGCAGGGCCAGGGACTCGGCCACCGACAACGTGAGCTTCTGGTTGACATCGCCGGCGTCTTCCAGGGCGGGAACATTTGGTGGGGGAGGAGGGGGTGGAATGCCCAGGATATTCTCCAGGACATACAAACCGCGCTTGACCGGTGAAGTGCGATCGGGATTCGAGGTCACCACCAACATGGTTCCTTGGGTCAAGATTCCACCTCGCGGACTTCCAGGGGGAATCTGGACTTCGCGCATTTCGTCGCCCGTAACCCCCTCGATTCCGTAATGCTTCGCCAGGGTTTCGTTTAAGAAAGTCGTTTCACTATCGAGCAACTCCAAGAGACTGCGATCTTCGCGGATGAGGTGCTCGAAGACCATTTCCGTTTCCCGACGCATGGCGTGGCGAAGTCCGCCTCCCAATTCAAAATCTTCAAACTTCCGGGGTCTTGCTCGGAATCGCTTTCGGAAGTCCTGGATTTCCACGCGTTCGGACGGCGTGAGCTGTGCTGGGTCCTTCTTTTGCAGCTCCCAGAATCGATCACGTCGCTCGATGGCCTCGAGATCGGGGGCTTGGTCGCGCTGCATGATTTCCGGACCGTTGATAATGGCGGTTTCGACATTGCGGGCCCGAAGCCATTGACCCACAAAATTTCGGATGAACTCCTGCGAGCGTTGGTCATTTAGCATGCGTTCGAGCTGAGGAACCAAGTTTTCGCGGAGTTTGTTTTCTGAAGCCAGACGGAAAAGTTCCTCGTCGGGCATCGTGGACCACAGGAAATAGGAGAGCCGCGAAGCGAGGGAATAATCATCGAGAATTGCGAATTCTCCTGGGGCGGTCGGTTCGAGCACGCGTTCTTCCCGAAACAAAAAACTGGGCGATGCCAGCACGGCCGTCATGGCCTCGGCAATCCCGGCCTCAAAACTACTTCCTGGTTGGTTTGAAACATTGTCAACAAACAACGCCAGTCGGTTAACCGTTTCATCGTCAACTGGGCACCGGTACGCACGGGTAGCGAATTGATTCAGGATCTCGCGGGCATAAGCTGTTCGATCAGCTGCATCGGTCGGCACGTCCCTTGGCAAGAACTTCCGATAGTTGGCCGGCTGGACCCAATGCGATTCGTCAAAGGGTCCTCGCACGACGACCGAAGTGATGCGAATCGTCAAGGAAAGCTTTTGTTCGGCTTCGGGCGTGAGGGGGGTAAGCTCGAAGGTCAACGGGTGTGCTCCTGGCTGCCAATCCACTTCGTATTCAAACTGGTACGGTTTCCCTCCCTGACGAGCGAACTCTTGATTGAGTTTTTCTTCCCCGTCCACCGAGAACGTGAAGCGACACTTGTTGTAGTCGAATTCATCGTCCGCGTCATCTCCGTCCGCTTTCAGGTTTACCTGCAATTGGTATTTTCCTGCGTGTTCGGCGACGAATTCGTGCAAGGCGCGAACCTGGCGGATGCTGGCGAGCAGCATCGTCACCGCCATGTCGGCTACGCTCGAGGCATTGGCTCCGGGCGAATGCGTGACGGCGATGCCCCGTCGCAAGGCCGCGGCGACATCGACTTTCTCGTAGCCCGAGCCAAAGCAACAGATCAGACCGAGATTGGGCAGGCCCTGCATCAGCGTCTCCGTCGCACCGACCGTGCCCATCGTCAGCAGCGCCCGGATGGGTGCACGCATCGGTACGGAAAGGGCCGCGAGCGGTTCCTGAGCGACCGACCGCACCAGCCCGTAGTCGGCATCGACCTTGGTGAGGAACGCGTCTCCGTAGGCAGCGACCTGCAGCACTCGTGCGGGCATGGCGGGCAGTCCTCGATACACTCGATGGCTGGAGTACGGGGTAAGACCCATGGGTCTTACCCCATCGCTC
>CALMBE010000325.1 GCA_937860165.1 uncultured Planctomycetaceae bacterium | reverse complement strand
GGGCAACTATACTCGGCGGCACGGCAATCCTCGCCTGCCGCAACAATTCCTTGGCCTGATATTCGTGAATTTTCATGGTGACTTACGGAAAGAGGAAGTTCGCAATCGCAGCATTTCGATAGCGGTCTCAGACCGCGAAAAGCGAGTATAGCGCGACGAGGGGTGGGGGGTCAACCGGGATGTATTGAGAGCAAGACAAGAGAGAAGGGGTGTTATCTAGCTATTTGCTGATGGCGGCTTCAACAATCGTATCCCCTAAAAAGTAGTCGCCAGAAGCGGGTTCAATCGCAACATACTTTTCACGGTAAAGTAACTCCAAGTCCCCACGCAATCGTTCATCGTAGATACGTTTTGCTTTTTCTGCGACACCTTGAGATTGTCCGGAAATCATGAACTTGCTCCCGCACCGAGTAGATTGTCCTTTGAACCATTCTATGGTAATCTGCGGTTAGAGTAAGAACCTATCCCAAATCCCCCTCCCACAGAATACTGGTGAGGGGGATTTGGGATAGACATTTCGACTTCGCAGGTCTCCTTGAGATCGGTGGTCGAGGACCCATTGCTTCGAGGAGCTGTGATCGGATTAGCATAGCCGGACCAACGCCTTGGTCCGGGGATTCCCGGAAGACGTGGTCTTCCGGCTAGGGGCTGATTGCCGACTTCAACGGATTTTTTCCTGCACGAAAAAGTGTGGAATTGATAGAGCAAGTGTCACTGGAATTCTCGAAATCTGTTTATTAAAATAGGTACATGACAGCAGATGATTTTGGACAGCTTTTTGAAGCCCTCCGCGAGCGTTCCCCTTTTCACCCGTTTACGGTGGAATTGTTGGGAGGCCATCGATTCGAGGTTGACCATGCCCAAGCGATAGTGGTCCGCGATGGAGTTGCTGTTTTCTTGAGGCCGGGAGGCGTTCCCGTGTGGTTCGATCATGAGAGCGTTACACAAGTTGTCGGCGACATAGCGGACACTTCAGCTTAATAAAACGCCACTCGACTTGATTCGACCCGCATCGGGTTTTTATCGCAAAGTCGCAGAGGCGCAGAGTCGCAAAGAATTCGCCGGAATCGTGCTTGTTGTAATATTTCCGAACTTTGCGGTAAAACTGCCTTTCATGAGCTATCGAATTCGCCTGCCACTCGTTCTGTTATTGCCGTTTCTGAGCAATCTGGGTTCCCTTGCCCAAGAAAATAAAACCTTCACCGGACCCACGATGGGGACTCGCTATGCGATCAGCGTCGTGGGCCACGGTGCTGTGCAAGATACGGGGGCACTTAAACGGCTGGTCGATTCGTGGCTGGAAAACTTTAATCGCCTCATGTCGACCTACGATCCGGATTCCGAGCTCTCGCGGTTCAATCGCCACCGAGAGAACGATTGGTTTGCCGTGTCGCAAGAGACTGCCGAGGTTGTGCAGTATGCGTTGCAGATCGCAAGGGATACCGAGGGAGCGTTCGATCCCACAGTGGCCCCGCTCGTGAGTCTCTGGGGTTTTGGGCCCGAGGGGCGGCGCATCGAACCTCCCACCGACGAACAAAACGAAGTTGCTCGCCGTCGGGTCGGTTTTCAACACTTGTCCGTTCGCACCCAGCCACCGGCACTGCGAAAAGCGATCCCTGACCTCGCTGTCGATCTCTCGGCGCTTGCACCCGGTTTCGCGGCCGATGAATTGTCAGAATTATTGCAGGCCCAGGGCTGTCGAGCATCACTGGTTGATATCGGTGGGGAGATTGTCGCGCGAGGTCGAAAACCAAATGGAAGTCCGTGGCGGATCGGCGTCGAAGCCCCTTCGGGAAATCTGTCTAAACGCATGATCGAACTCCAAGACACGGCGGTCGCTACGTCGGGTGACACGCGGAATGCCTTCGTGCATGGCGGGGTGCGATACTCGCATGTGATCGATCCACACACAGGAAAGCCGGTGCGGCACGATCTGGCAAGTGTCACCGTACTGGCCGACACCTGTAAGCGGGCCGACGCCTTGGCAACGGCGCTCTTGGTCATGGGTGACAAGACTGGATATGCGTGGTGCGAGCGGCACAACGTGGCAGCGCTTTTCATGATTCGCGCGATGGATGGCACAATCACCGAGCATGGGACACCCGCATTTGAGCGGCGGAGTGATGCCAAGATCGAGCCGTAACACTGTAGCATGGTCCCCCGGGCCGTGCGAAACATTATGAGGAGCACGGTCCGGGGGACCATGCTACTTCGATGGAAATACTCCCTGGAACAGCCGCACTCCCGGCCAACTACCCCGTTCTTCGATCACATTCTCAGACAGTAGTGATTTGAGAAGCATTCCTTCAGGGTCACCATGGTAGGCCCGGGAGTAAAAAAGCCAAAACTTGCCCTGCTTGCCAACCACTCGCTTGATCGAATCAATCACTTCGGCCAGATTCTCTCCAGTATCGGCGACACTTTCCACGGGAATCACCCTGCGCTCGCCCGGGTGATAGTGTTCGAGTGGTTCGGTCATATAGTGCGACATGCAGAGCACTGGGAAGTGGTCGGTTTGTCTTTCCAGAAATCGGGCAGCCGCGCGGGAGTCTTCGTTCTGATGGCCAGCGCTCCAAAATCGGTTTGCATTGGACACACCGCAAGTGATGATCAGCAAGACTGCCGCCACTACGCGCCATCGCTCCCAGGGCGGGATCGTCAGCCCGCGGGCAGTGAGAACAAGGAGCGGAACCAGACTGGCGACAATGTATCGCACGTTGTAAGCGATCCCAAGCAAAGGTGTTGTCAATAGCGCCAGTCCTGTAGGAACGAAGAGCAAGATTGCCAGTTCGGCCTCGTGGTTCCCCCCTTTGCGAAATAATTCCCTCAGCAAGATCAAGCTCCCCCCCAGCACGAGCGGAATCCACAACACGATTTCCTGGATGGCTTCCGAAAGCACGAGTGTGTGCAATTCAGCTAGTGAAGGCCCCAGGCAAAACCCCGTGAGCAAAGCCCACCCACTGAATACCACGGTACCCAGTCCGAAATCCGCCCGATTAAGAAAGACTTGATTCTCTGAAAGATCGTAAGTCAGGGCATTTAAGAGCGGCAACATGAGCATACCGAGCAGGACCCAGCCGATGATTCCGTTTTTGACTGGCAATCCGCGTTTGACTCGCATCTGCCAAATGACTGCCAGTGCCAACCAGAGAAAGCCTAGATAATAGTGAGCAAACGATCCTACCCCAGCAGCAAGGGCAAAGATCAACCAATCGCCGCGTCGATTGCTTCCCATCGCCCGGAAAGCCAGCCAGATGCCCACCGTCGCCACCAACAGATAAAGCGAGTAGGCACGCCCTTCGCGGCTGTAGTAGACGGCAGTCGGCCAGATAGTAAACCAACCTGCCGCGAAAAGCGCGGTCCGGGTCCCGAACAGCAAATTGCCCAGCCGGTATCCAAAATAGACGGAACCCACCCCCGCCAAGGCGGCCAGGATGCGGGCCGAGTTGTCGCCCCAACCGGCCCGCAAGGCGACATGCGTGAGAAAATAATGCAAGGGAGGGAAACCGTCGGCACTTTTCCAAATCTGTTCGAGTGCGCGGCCCGAGATGTCGAGGTCAATCACTTCGTCGCTGGTCAAGCTGGGACCCGTAAGACTGCTGAATCGCAACCCGGCTGCTACCAGCAGGATCGCCGCGAGCAAAAACCACTCGGCATGGGAACGGAGATAACTTGCCATTCGCAATCTCACCTGTGATGGGGCGACAGCTCCCAAGCGTGATAGACTGCCAGGCCACAAGCGGAGAGCAATGGAGGATAGCTCAGTTGGCGTCGTACGGTAAAGCGAGTTTGCAAGGCCGGAAGCAAGGTTTCCCGGCGAGTACCGTAAAACTTCTCGGCATTGCCTCCCGTGGTAAGCCACAACGCCTTGTCAAGCATTGAGGATCGAGCTGGGCAAATCACAATCAGCACGGCATTTGCTTGGCACACGCGCGCAAGCTCCGCAACCGCCTGCTCGATCGGTTCAACAAACTCCAGCGCACTGATCGAAACCATGGCATCGAAGGCCGTGTCCGGAAAGGGCAAGTTAGTTGCACTGCCACTGTGCAGCTCCGCCCGAACCCCCACTCGTTCGAGAGACTTCTGGACTTCCACACTGCGGTCATGGACATCGATCCCAGACAATTGCTCGGCATGGGTGGCAAGCTGTGGGAGAAATATGCCGCTGCCATAACCGACCTCAAGCAACTGCTTAAACTTCCGTCCATTCAGAAGCCGTTCGGCCATGCGAAAGCGTTGTCGTTGCAATCTGCCGAAGAACGGTGAAAAATTCCATTGAGCTTGGTCGATTTCTCCCGTTTTGATCAACAAGTCCTTCGGTAGCAGTTTCATGAATGTCGAGATGTTGTGGACCAAGCCTGGCCGGTGGGTGACTACTTCTTCGGTTTCTCGGCAATGAGCAACCACTCGCCGATATACAGGGGCACGGAAAGCGTCCGCACTCGACTGGGCAGCAACTTACCGAACGTATTCAGAATGCGATAGATCCAAGGATTGTACTCGCGGAATTGGATCACCGAATAGTCGTAGGTCAGGGGTTTATAGGTTGGTCGTTGCATGCAAACAGAGAGACCGGCTCGCTCGCAAAGTCTGGTGAGGCTGGTGGGCGAGAAATAATGTAGGTGTTCCTCGGGGATATAAAAATACCAACGCCTTCCCATCAGAAAGTGACTCCAGCTTTTCAAATTGGGTACCGAAATAACCGCTCGGCCTCCGGGAGACAATCGCTGGGCCACCTCCTGCATGAATCGCCAAGGATCGATGACATGCTCCAGGACATCAAACGCGGTGATCATCTGGAAGGATTTCCCCTCCCCGGCATCCAAAAGCGTTCCGCAGGTTGCCAGCAATCCCTTTTCTCGTGCCAGATCGATGGCCCCCTGGGAAACGTCGATCCCCTCGGCCGCAACTCCTTCATCGCGGAGCACGTTTAGAAACACGCCATCCGAACAGCCCACATCGAGCCAAGTCCCTTGCCGCACCCAATCGCGGATTTGCTTGAATCGAGCCCGCGCGGTGAGCTGTTTCATGTCATTCGCGGAGACAAACTCCCGATACATGCCGTCCCGATATGATTGCTCGTAGTACGCGCAGAGCTCCGCCTGAGTCGGCAGGGGCCACTGCCGCTCCAGGCCGCAGGAGCGACACTGGTAGAATTTGCGATTCTTCTTGACGAACAGTTTGCGAAAACCCCAGCCCTGGCAGGCGGGACATGCCATTCCTTGATCCTGCAACTCAGTATGAGAGTTTATTGCAAGAGATTCACTTGGTTCAGTGATGGAAGTTGAATTGCTCATTGCTGGCCAGTCGGTAACAACGGTTTCTCACAAGCTCCGGCGGTGCTGGTCGCGCACTTCGACAGCCGTTCTCGGGCGATGGCCGCATGAGTTCGCATAGGCACGACTTCAAAATGCTTACCCAACTGCGAGAGCGTTTCATCGACGATCGAGCACTTCCAATTGTGCGTGCGATTCATGGCCGGGAAGAAGTCGAGGCCGACTGCGTCGTCGGTTCCCAAAAAATCGAGCGGATGAAGCAGCAGCGAAAACTCCACCCGAAAGATGCGACACATCCAGACGGCAAGAGAAAAATACCAGCGTGCCAGCGACCGCGAATACTGCGAAAGGTAGAGGACATAACTCAAGTGAATCGGCAACTTGAAAACCGGCATCGTGGTCACCGGGATTTCCACGATCGACCCCGCTGAGTGTTTCCAAAGGTAAGGCCGCAAGGGCCGGAAACCTTCGCTCAATTTGCCAAAGAGTTGCTTACGCTCGCAGCGTTGTTGTCGGGAAAGTTTAGCCGTGAAAAAATAATACAGTCGGGCCACCGGCCCTAGAAAGGTCGGAAAGGTCGAGCAGTCATACTCATAGCCACGACGAACGAGTTCTTCGATCACCTGGGGAGAAAAACTAAAACCAGGTCCCCGAAATCCACGGACCCGCTCGCCGGTGGCTCGCAGAATCGCTTCTTCGGCACGGTCAAATTCGATTCTCAATTCATCGGGTGAGTAGAGGTGCAACCAGGGTTCGTGATGAAACGAGTGGTTGCCAATTTCATGCCCCGATTCGGTCACACTCTTGAGAACATTAAGATGCGATTCTAGCGCTGCATCCTGACCAACAACGAAAAAAGTGATTTTAAGCTGGTGCTGATCGAGAATTCTCAGCACCCGTGGAATTACCACTTCGAGATAGCTAGGAAATGATTCCCAACCCTCGTCGCCATGGGTCTTCATGTAGGACCACTGGTTATCCAGATCGAGTGACAAACTCGCGATTTGCCTAGACATGGAGAACCTCTGGGATAGGCAAGGCTGCAGAGGTTTCTGTTCGCGAACGGATCGCGGGCAGAAGTATCTCGGAATAAGCCCTTTCAGCGACGTCGATGACTTCGTTGACATTCAACGTGCCATACACAATCTGGGCCGAGTTAACCGCATACACCCCCGGCAGCGAGGTAGTCATCGACGGGAGCCGCTCGGAATAGCCAAGTGTCGGCAGTGCCATCACGCGTTTCACACGAGACACTTTGAAGAATTCCACATCGGAACGAGAAAAATCGGGCACCATTCGTTCCAGGGCACTGACAAAGGTCTCACGCAATTGGTCGTCGGTCCATTGCCAACTAGGGTCGTTCGCATCGACGTAGCGTGGCAGGTAAACCAAATGATGTCCCGCCAATTCCGCTGGGTCCACTAAGGCCGTCATTTCGATCACGGCAGTAAACGGAACCCAGCTCTCCGTGATATTGGTCACATAATAGGGCGACAGGGGTCTCTTGAGCACTACCGAGGCGCACAAGATTACCAGATACTCGATTTCACGGTGCTGGGTCTTCTCGGAATCGGAAAGCGATCGGCAAAGGTCGGCTATCACCGGTGAGGGAATCGTAAGCACGACATGGTCGAATTCACGCCGATTGCCATCAGCGAATTCAACTCCCACCGTTTGACCTCCCTCGACAATAATCTGCTTAACGGCTCGATTGCACTCGATTTGTACGCCGTGGTCCACCAACCTTGCGGCAAATGCCTTAAAGACCCTGGCATACCCACCAGGGAGGTATCCAAACATTTCCTTTTTCAATCCCGACTGCCGGGCACGGTACATGCGGGCAATTGTCGCAGCGATAAATACAGCGGAGACCTTTTCGTAGGTTGCGCCAAGTTTCGCGCGGAGCAAAGGTTGCCAAATCTTGCGAAAGGTACCGATTCCGGACCATTTGCGGAGCCAATCGGCAACCGGTATCGATTCCAACGATTGCCAATCGCGAATCTTCGAGGCCGCGAAGATTGTGACCCCCAGGCGGAATTTCTCCCAAAGGCTCAAAAGTGGAAATCGGAGAAACTCCCAATTGTTGGAAAGGGAAACCAACTTTCCATCTGCGAAAAACCCTGTCTTGGTCTCGACCCACCGCATCTGGTCTTCAAGCTCCAACTCGCGAAGCAGGTCTCTCGTTGATTGGTCCGAGAGCAGCGTCACGTGATAGTGCCGATCCCAAGTGAAGTCGCCCAGGTTCCACGCACTTGCGAGACCACCAATTTCGGGGGTTGCTTCGAGCACGGTAACACGCTCTCCCGCTTCAACAAGTCGTTTGGCCAACACCAACCCCAGGACGCCGCCCCCCACGATGCACCAATGTTCACCAATGGCTTCACTTTCGCTCACGAGTTGGACTCCTGAGTATCCAGTGTCGATACATGTTCTTGAACTTTTCCATTCACCACCGAATATCGAAGAGTACATTTCTCACAGACAAGCGAATCACGAGAAGCAAACTCTCCAGGAGCCCATTTCAAAAGTGGTTGCCCACACCGACAGACACAGCCCACCGAACGTGCCGGATGCCCAAGCACCAAATGAAAATCTTCCACATCGTGGGTAACGACACTCCCCATCCCGATCATCGCAAACCGCCCGATTCTCAGGCCATTACCAATGATGCAGCCCGCACCAATCGTGGCTCCCTCGGCCACCAAAGTCTCGCGTGTCGCTTCATCGGGATCCGAGGTGCAAAGGTGCAGTAGATCCGGGGTGCAGGCCCGCGGGTATTGGTCATTGGTAAAAATAGTACCCGCGCTGATCATCACGCCATCTTCGATCGTTACTCCGTAGCAAATATAGACAAAGGCATTGATCTTCACTCGATTACCGACACGCACCTCGTAGGCGATATAAGATTTCTCGCCGACGATGCACTGATCCCCCAGTCGGGCACCCCGACGGATATGGACGTTGTCCCAGACCGCGGTACCTGCTCCCAGGAGGACATCTTCTTCAATAATCGCAGTCGGATGGATGCGAATGGTGTTGTTCATGAAAACAATTCTCGCACTCGACTGGTTTCGCAGCGAGTGAGTATCAAGGACAGCAAGCTACGCTCACACTCGGCAAGGTTCGGCAATCGATTCCCATGCTCCCTTCGCCAGCGAGCGATATGCGGCCTCGATCACAGCCACCGAGGCCAGTGCGTCGCTAGAATTCACTACGAGTGGCTCCGTGCCACGAATGGCCCCCGCGAAGTTTTCCAATTGACGAACGAACGCTTGAACCTTGTCGTAACCTTTGCCAAATACCGTCCACTCGGAGTCGCCGGACCGGCGGTATTTCGATTCTTTCCATCCCACCAACAGCGTGCCCGCACTGCCGTAAATCGCCAGGAAAAAAGGCTGCTCCTTGTTGACACTCCAAGAAAGGTCCACGCTTGCCAGCACGTCCGACTTGCTCCGTGCAAAGAGCTTAACTGTATCTTCCACGGGAAGATTTTGAATGCGATGACCTTCGATCGCCTGCACGTCGGCTAGCTCGCCCAAAAAATAGCGGGTAATGTCTAGCGAATGGGTGCCATTGTCAATGAGCACCCCCCCACCCGAGACTTGCGGGTTGGAATTCCAGCGGTGCGTCATGTCCACACGCCCAGCGAAAACATTTTCAAACAGCACCACTTCACCAATGACGCCCGAAGTAACCAATGACTTGGCAGTTGTCACATCGCTTACGTAACGAAATTTCGAAGCCATGGTAAACACAACTTCATTGCGTTCAGCAGTTTCGACCATTTGCACGGCCGATGCCGAATCGATGGATAGGGGCTTCTCGCACAGGACGTGTAACCCTCGATCCAAGAGCGAACAACACACCTCTCGGTGGGTAACGGGAGGCGTGCAGACCAAAACGGCTTCCAGGTCCATTTCCTTGGCCATTTGATCCGCAGAGGCAAACGCGGCGCAGTGATTCGCCTCGGCCATTGCGTTAGCGGCTTCAACGCGGCAATCGGCGACGGCTCGCAGGTCGATGAGCTGCGAATGCGCAGCAGCCTGAGCATACGACTGAGCAATCGCACCGGCCCCGACCAAACCCAACCGAAGTGGAACTGGCGATGTCATGCCGATTCCTCCTGCAGATCAGCAGCAGTCGCTTGAATTGCCTCGACCACTTCTCGGACGTGCGAGGACGTGTATTTTTCGTTCAGTGGCAAAACCAAGACTGAAGCCAGCGCGGCATAAGTTCCGGAAAACAATTCCCGCGAGTAGTCGAGGGCCTCGGGGCGAGCCAGTGTAAAGGGAAAGCGACTTGAACCAAAAGTGCGTTGTTCCTTGATAACGGCACACTCAAATGCCGGTTTCTGGATGTACCGAGGGGCGCAGAAAATGTTCCGGGCTTTGAGTTGTTTGGCTAGTTCGTCGAGGCCTCCTGCAAAAGCAGACGAATCCACTTCGAGGCAGTACTTCCAATAGGTGTGAATCGAATCGGCAGTTACTCGCGGCGTCGTGATCCCGCGAATCCCTCGCAGTCCCGAATTGAACTGCTCAGCAACCGCGATGCGCCGATTGACGAACTGGTCGAGTTTTTCTAACTGCGCGACTCCCACCGCGCCAGTCAATTCGTTCATCCGGTAATTGAGTGCCAGAAAGTAGTGATCAGGATTGGGGTCGCCATATCCCCAAGCCTTGTTGATGAATAAGTACATCCGTCGGCCGTAGTCGGCATTATTCGTTGCGACCAAACCTCCTTCACCCGTGGTGATATGTTTTCCCTGCTGCAAACTGAAGCAGGAGATATCCCCAATGGATCCGACGGCTTGACCACGGTATTTGGCACCAAATGCTTGCGCACAATCCTCGATTACTGGAATGTCCCGCGACCGGGCCAAATCCATGATGTCGGCCATGTCCGCAGGGTTGCCAAATAAATGCGTCACCAGAATCGCTTTGGTACGCGGGCTGAGCCGCGCCTCGATGGTAGCTGCCGTGAGATTGTAGGTATGGGGATCAACGTCCGCAAAAACCGGGATGGCTCCTTGATACAGAATCGGCGTAATCGCACCCATATCGGTGATCGAGGTCGTGATAATTTCATCCCCTGGTTCGGGATCGATTGCCGCGACAGCACAATGCACGGCCGCGCTCCCCGATGCGCAGGCATGTACTTGATCGACACCGATGGTCGCGGCAAAATTAGTTTCCAACTCCTTGACGAAGTTCCCCTTCGTGCTGGTCAGCGTGCCAGATTCAATGGCCAGGCCGAGCTTAACCATTTCGTCATCTCCCAAATCGCGTCCCGTAGCATCCTGATCCGAGGGGAGTTGTAGTCTTTTGAGTATTTCCGCGGCGGTGTTCATCAAATTTCCATTTCAAGGTGACAGTTAGTAAAATGATAAAACGTATGTGCTAGTGGTCGTACCTTCTGGGCGACCGACGTGAGATAATTCGGCTGCAAGCAATCCGAGAGACTAGGTGCAAGTGAGCGAGTGCAGACCGGACTACTTTCATCTTAGAATGACCTAGATTCCTCGTTCGCAAAACGGTGGGATGTTCGACAATCGTGAGATTCTCTGTTTCAGCTTTCCAAATCAACTCAGCGACCCCGACGAAGCCTTCCGCCTGAGTCCGGAGTTCCAGAAAGCGACTCCGACGATAAACGCGACAGCAGCTCGTGTAGCAATACAACTTGCGCCGCATCGCCGTGCGATAAACGAGCGATGCAGCACGCGATACCGAAAGCCGCCAAGCGGGGACATCTTGAACGCGTCCTTGCGGGTGATAGGGTGAAGCGGTTACGAGATCGATATCTTCCCGCAAGAGTGGAATCATTTGTGCAAGTGTGTCGGCCTCGTAGGAACCGTCGGAATCAATCGACGCCACGATTTCATTTTGAGCATGTAGGAGGCCTGTGTGAATGGCCGCCGCGATGCCACGATTGGTCTCATGCCGTATGAGTCGAAAATTTGGAAGGTCCGTCACAGCGTTCTCTAGGAGCTCCGTCGTACCGTCGCGGCTTCCGTCATCGACAAGCAGAAATTCGAAGCCGTACTGGTCACGATACCTGAAATCAAGATCCGTCAATGTTTCCAACAGTTGCGTTGCGCCTTCTCGTTCGTTGAACAAAGGCACCACCACGCTAACCCCTGTGATCTCACGGGCGGATTGAAGCGAACCGCGAGCGCCGGACCGATAAGCCAGATCAGGTTGAACTGAATTCGAGGGGGCCATTGAGTTTACTGAGAGCCAGACAAAGTCAAGAAAGTAGGATTCAGGATGCGATCTGTCGAAGTCTCAAAATGACCACGATGCAATCAAATGCGGGCGGGGCGAGGGGGATTTGCATTACCCCAGTCTAACATGGAGCGACCCCAAATTAAATCGTTTCCCCTACTGATTTTTCTACCAGATTGGGTGCAAATTTCACAGTCTCCCAGAGTTGCCAAAATCCTTGCCATCCAAATCGGGGTACTTACCGTATTATCAGCCCTCTTCGCAATTTTGAGCCCAATTTGAAATGGAGATTGCTTTGACGGGACCTACTCGGTTGACTACCATGAGGGCTAGTCGAAACTGACCGGCAAGGGCCCTGACAGGAATTAGAACCGCATGGACCTTCATGGCCGCGAACTTTACCGTGCGTCCAGGTCCGTACTTCCATCGATAGCACGTCTTGCCGGCTTCCAAATATGAGTAGTGTTTCCCATGGGCAGAGTTGGCCGGTTCAGTTGCGACAGAACAGCCTCGCACTATTCGATCAGGTCTTGGTCAGTAGTGCCAGCTTTCTCACAACCCTGATCGTCGGGCGCTTTGGCTCGGATCATGAACTTGGGCTGTTGGGCCTGGGCACGGCAGTGGCCCTCACGGTAGCCAGTGTGTTGGAATCGGTAGTTTGCTTTCCTTACA
>CALMBE010000324.1 GCA_937860165.1 uncultured Planctomycetaceae bacterium | reverse complement strand
GCAGCCTGCTCAAGGACGGCGGAATGCTGGGGATCGAGCAGCACCGCGCCAAGCCCGGCGCGCCCTATGCCTACACCGATGGCAGCAAGGGCTACCTGCGCGAGGCCGACGTGATCAAGTTCATGGAGGTCAACGGCTTCGACTATGTCGCCAGCAGCGATGCCAACGCCAATCCCAAGGACAGCGCCGATCATCCCCAGGGCGTGTGGGAACTGCCGCCCAGCCTTGGGACCAAGCGCGAAGAGCTCAAGGCCGTGGGTGAAAGCGACCGGATGACGCTTCTTTTCCGCAAGCGGACATGAGGGCTGTTCCGGAAGCGCGCATGATCCGGCATTGGTCGCTTGGGCCCACGCTGGCGGCGCTCATCCTGCTGGCAGGGTGCGGTGATACTCCGCCCGATCCGCGCGGGGTCGATCGCGTCGGACACACTCCACCGCCCGAGCTCGGTCCCGTCGTCCGGATCGAGCTCGACGAAATCACCGCCGCGCCAACAGCCTGGCAACCCGACGGCCACGGGTCGCCAGTTTTTTCCTTGATCGTCTGAGGCGAACAGCCCAAATGGGTCGGCACCCGAGCCACGCCCCCAGGCGACGCCGTGCTGGAGATCGAAAAACTTGACTTGCTCGAGGGCGGGCACGAACGCCAATTCCTGTCGCCACGATTTTCCGCCGTCCTTGGTGCTGAGCACAATCGCCTGGCTGGTCCACAGATAAGGGAGCGTCGTTCCCCCCACGCACCAACCGTGCAGGCGATCGAGGAACCAGACTCCCTGGAGGTCGCCCTCGACCGGGGTTCGCTGTCGATGCCAGTGCTGGCCGCCATCTGAGGTGTGAAGTACAACGCCATGGTCCCCGACGGCCCAGCCGAATTCGGCATCGACGAAACGCACATCGTGGAGCGTGGCATCGTCGGCCAAAGGCTCGGTGAGCGTGTGCTCCGAGTCCGAGGTAATTACGGGAGGAAACGGATCCTGCGCCCAGAGCGATGTCGCAGCGCAGAGGAGCAGCGAACAAGCACAAAGAATTTGAAAAGGTTTCATCGGCATCCGCTGCCTCGGGCTAAGCCTGAGAGACTCGCAATTATTTAGTGGAAATTGTCCCGCGAAACACGCGAAAATGCGCGAACAAAATGCAACCCAGCTTTGACAAAGCGTCATTTTGGGGTGCCATGCCCACACTGGTACTCCGGCGTGGGCATGCATAGCGGCGAAAGCCATGGCCACATCGGAGTACCGCCGTGGCCATGGCACCCTCATTTTTCGGTTTGACAATGCACTAGGTTGCAGTCCGATACCTGGTTATCCAAGACTCTCGATTCGCGCCTATTCGCGGGCTGTTCGGGATGGGCGAACAACGACTTTGATTGTAGGAAATCGGGGGCTGGGGGAATAGATGCAGGGGACTTACGTCGCCCCGCTCGCCGGAGACTTCCGATTGTAACGCCTGTACCGATTGCCGAGCAAATTGGGTGTTTTTGACCTATTCTTGTATGCGTCGCTCGATCCCCGATTTGCTCGCTGCCGTCCGCATGAGTATTGAAGCCCCCTTCGCACCTGAAGTAGCCCCCACTTTCGATGCCAGCATCGACGTGTTGGTTTCGCGCGCGTCGTCGCTCTACTCGTTGCCCGCCGTGGCCGCCGAAGTCTTGGAGCTGACCAACAATCCGCGGGTCGACGTGCGGGCGCTGAAGGAATGTATCCTCCGCGATCCGGCCCTCACGGCCAAGCTCCTGCGGGTGGTGAACAGTTCGCTCTATGGGCTCAGCCGCAAGGTGAGCGATCTGAATCAGGCAATCGCGCTGATGGGAATCAAGCCGCTGAAGTTGCTGGTGCTGGGATTCAGTTTGCCCGAGGGGTTGTTTGTCGAAGTCGCACGGGAGCAATTGAATTGGTATTGGAAAATCACTTTGACTCGGGCAGTCGCGGCGCGAGAAATCAGCGAACAACTTTTCAAGCGGCCGGGCGACGACGCTTTTATTGCCGGTCTGATGCAGGATATCGGCGTGTTGGTCTTGCTGGGACAACTGCGCGAACCCTACGCGAAACTGGTCTCGCAGGTGATTGAAAACGGCAGCGACCTGTGCGAGATCGAAAGCGAGGCGCTGGGGTTCGATCACACCACACTCAGCGGGGCCCTGCTGGAACATTGGAACATGCCCCGCCAGTTGGCCAGCGCCGTCGCCCATGTTCACCAAGGGCCACTGGCGGAGTTGGTCGATACGTCGACCACCAATCTCTTGCATGTGCTGCAACTGGCGAATCTCGTTACCGAACTGGTCGGCTGCCATCGGCTCAATGTGTTGCCGAAACTTTTGAAAATGGGAGAATTGTACTGC
>CALMBE010000323.1 GCA_937860165.1 uncultured Planctomycetaceae bacterium | reverse complement strand
GATCCAGTCGCCAACGGACGTTCATTCTCCCTTCGGGGTGCAGCGAGCGCATGACCTCTTGGGTCTTGCCCGGGATCGCCGCGATCATCCGGTCCTCAATTTCAATGTTCTCTCCCCTGATTTCGAGCCAACCCATCGCACCTGGCTGAGGGTCGAATACTTGACCGATAAATTGGAGTGGCTGTCCACCACCAATCGCCACCAGATCGATGTTGAGAATCGCCGGCTGAGTGGCCCCTGGAGGCGAGAAGTTGAGTGTTCCCGAGCCCTCGGTGACCCGATAGGGGAACTTATCGGACTCGAAGGCCAGATTGCGACCCGTGAGGGTTGCCAGGGGTCGCCACTTTTCACCATCGAAGGTGGCTTGTAAGTCGGCGTCGAAGCTTCCCGTGGGTTTGAATTTTTCCCACTCCTGCTGCAGTTGAGTGGGAAGCGCCTGGAACAGCTTTTTGTCCAACGAAACGTTTTCCGCCCGGGCCGCCAAACTGAGTGGTGCCTGCTTGCCCCAGCCACGACGTTCCAATTGCAAAGCGAGTCCCGCGGAGCCGCAGTTGCAGCGTAACGCCTCGATGGTGAGCAATTCGTCAGCCAGGCGAATTTCGCAAGAGAGATCGGTAAGTGGTCGCGGCAATCGACGATGTTCCAATCGCGCATCATGCACGGCAAACTTGCCCGCGATCTTGGGAGTCTGGGTCCCCTGGAAATGATGCTCGAAGGTCACCTCGCCGTCGACCGTGCCGAGGATATTGACTTCAGAGACCTGCGGGCCCAGGTAGGCTTTCAGCCAGGACATCAGCTCGGGGGAAAGTTTGAGGGCGTCGAATTTGCTGATAAGTTGCACTGCTAATTGGTCAGTCTCATATTTTCCCTGGAAATCTACGCGACGAAAGTGAGGTCCCCCCAGTGTTCCTTCGAGGGCGAACTCCAGGAATCGCGGGGGGGCATGAATCGAATCAGGAGTTGTGCCGACGCTGGTCCGTGCTTGGAAGGTGAAGTTCACATCCTGCAGCGAGAGTGGAGCTGCCTCCGGATTCTGTTGATCCACCAAGGTCACGCGGGCGTCCTCGACCACCACCTGCGGAGGCTGCGAGTTGCAGCGGGGCAGGGGCCAGAGCGTCTCGAGGTTCCAGCGCCCCCGCAAGTCGCGAGTGACCCAGGCCTGCGGGTGACGCACGGTGATTCGGGCGATAGGGGGTGGTCCTTGCATCAGTTGCTTGAGATCGATTTCACAGTCCAATAACAGTTCGTCGATTACCAGCAAGTTGCTTTGCAACTGGTTGCTGGCAGTTTCGGAAATTACTAGATCGTGAATCGCAATGCCCCGGTTTTCTAATAGCCGTGCCGCGCCGACGCTGATGTTTAGATGTGGATATTGCTGAGCCAGTAGGAGTTCGATCTGCAAGCGGATCTCGTTGTCGATCCGCGCGTAGAGATAGACCCCCAGCGCCACCACGGCCACGATGACCAAGGTCAGGCCGAGCTTGAACAAATACCAACAGGCGTTAATCAACCGGCACAGGATGATGCGGGTCCTTGAAACGGTTTTTTTCTTTCGCGGGAAAACGCGCATCGCGGGATTGCGAATCAACTGTCGATGATCCGCACTTTCGCAGGTTTCCGCGATTGCGCATTTTGGGAGCGGAATAGTAGTTGCCAGCAATTCCGCGGGTCAAGGCAGCCTGGGGGGTGCTAGCGGGTGGCAGGGGGCAGGGGCAGGGCCGATCACTTTTTCACTTTGGGGTGCCATGCTCACGCTGGTACTCCG
>CALMBE010000322.1 GCA_937860165.1 uncultured Planctomycetaceae bacterium | reverse complement strand
TGTCGGGGGGCAACAAATCGGCGATGCGTGGGCGACCTGCAGGATCGCGCGCGGTGCAAACCACGCCGACTGGTTTGTTGACGGCGTAATAAACTCGCTTGGGGCTGGGGAGGCGAAGACCATCGATAAAGATTGCTTGTTGAAACCGATCGACCCGCGTGCCGAGTTCGGTGATTACGGCCCCATCGACTTCGACCCGGCCTTCGAGAATGATTTGCTCGGCTTCCCGGCGGCTGGCGATTCCGGCGGAGGCCAGAACTTTTTGCAGCCGTTCACCAGGCAGATCGGAGGGGGGGGTGGCCACGGTGCGACGGCGGGCCCCCATCGGTCGCCGCGAGTCGGTTCCCCCCGGGCCCTTAGGCTTGCGGGTAGGATCGTATTTGCCGGGTCGCACGGGGCGGCTGGGACTCTTGGGACTGGTTTTCTTGCGAGGGGTCATTCATCCATGATAGATGGGCTAGTGGCTAGTGGCTAGTGGCTAGTGGTTGGTGTGGAGAATACTTACCACCAGCCACTAGCCACCAACCACTCACCCCTACCTCGAACCCATTCGCCACTGCCCGAGTGGCAAGGGTTGGCGGGTCCGCTCGACTTCGGACCGGGGGATTTGGTAGTCGATCGGACGTCCCCCGACAATCTCGGGGCCCACATCGTTTTGAGGATAGGGGTCGAACTGCTCAGCGTTGTGACGTTGATAACCGGCTGTGCCGGGGTGCAGGAGATGGGGCAAGCGGACCGTCGGCGAACAGCCCCCTAGCGTGGTGAGCGTAACGCAACCGATCAGTACTCGCAAAGTTCGTCGCATGTCGCTCGCAGGGTTTGCCCAGTGGTGGGAAATGTGCGGCGAATTGTAGGCAGCCGAAGAGATTTTCGGAAGCTGGGTTTACGGCAAGTAAATATCCAAGAGAACTGAGGCGTCGAGGGGGCGGATTTCGACTTCGCCGGCGGCTGCTGGCACGAGGCAAGTGGTTCCCAAATTGAGCGGTTCGCGGCACGGATCGCCGCTGAGCGTGATAGCACCCGACAGCGGCACGAGGAAGTGACAGCGGTCATCGCCCCCGACTGTTTGAACCGTGTCCAAGGTCCGGCGTTCGAGTACGAACTTGTCGCACTCGACCAATTGCTCGCGCCCGGCAAGTGCGGTGGGCCGTTGGGGAGCAACGGGGCCGCGCGCGAAGTCGGTCACATCGAGCGACTGGGCGATGTGCAATTGGCGAGGCCGGCCGTGTTGATCGACGCGATTCCAATCGAACAGGCGAAAGGTGGTGTCGCTGGCCTGTTGGATTTCGGCAATCACCAAGCCCGCGCCGAGGGCATGTACGGTTCCGGCCTGGATAAAAACGCAGTCACCGACCGTGGGTTCAAATTCGTGCAAACACGTGTCGCACGTCCCGGCATCGATGGCGGCACGGAGGTCTTCACGAGTGACTTCCGGCTTGAGTCCGGCGTAGATCTTGCTGCCGGGATCGGCGGCCAACACGACCCACGCTTCGGTCTTGCCGAGGTCGGGTGGGTCGAGCAGGGCAGCTTGTTGGTCATCGGGGTGGACCTGCACCGAGAGTGTGCGATTGCAATCGAGAAACTTGAACAGGAGGGGAAACTGGCGATGCGTGGCGTGTCGGCCCAACAGGGCGGGGCCGTGGTGGGTGACCAGTTCACTGAGCGACAACCCCGCAACCGACCCCCAGAGCACGATGCTTTGATCGGTGCCGTGATCGACGAGCTCCCAACTTTCGGCGTAATCATGTTCGGGCCCAATCGGCTTGCCCAACATAGAACCCAAGCGGCGACCACCCCAGAGGTATTGTCTGAAGATAGGCTCGAATCGAAGTGGATAGTTCATAGAGGGGAAGAGGCTGGAGGTTAGAGGTTGGAGAGTTCGAAGTGCCAGGCGAACTCGAGAGTTTCTCTCATGTCACGAATTTGTTCAAGCCTAGCGCTTTGACAAAGCACTAGCCGGAGGCAAGCTTGCCTCCGGGAATTCCCGGCTAAGTTGCGGGTGTGTGGCGGCACACGGGGAGTGCCAGGGCCGATCAGTTATTCAGTTTGGGGTGCCATGCTCACGCTGGTACTCCGGCGTGGG
>CALMBE010000321.1 GCA_937860165.1 uncultured Planctomycetaceae bacterium | reverse complement strand
CGCCGCGCCGGCCACGATCCGCAGACGCTGAAGCTCGCGATCAACACCCACGCGTTCCTCGGCGCCGACGTCCACGAGGCCGACGCCGCCTCCGTCGGTGGCGCTGTTGCCGATCACCGAGCCGCCGGTGACCGTGGATTTGAGCGTCACCACGAGGGTGGCATCCGAGTCGCGGATATTCCAGCGAGTACGTTGGTCGAATTTGAAAGATGGAGTTTCCTGCAACTGGTAACAACCAGCCAGCGGACCGTCTTCGCTCCGGCGACCCCGGGGACACCAACCCGAGTGCGCGATTCCCGCGTGAATGGCAAAGTCGAGCGCCGCACGGTCGGCCCCCGTTTGTCCTCCTGACACGATGGTAAATTCTTCGTACCGATTCATTTTTCGTTTATCAGATTGGTAGAGGATGCCTGCGATCTGTCAATGCCGAATGAAGGTCGAAGTCCGAAGCTCGAATTGCCCGGCAGGCAGTTCCATCGAACTTGGTCGTTTTACGATTCGTCTTCGAGCCTAGGATTTCGTGCTTCTTTCGTCATTCGTCCTTGGGCATTCGTCATTAATCGCGGGCCTAGGGCCGCAATCCCTCGGGGACTCCCTGGGGAAAATACTTTTCGATGGCCTTTTCGATGAACTCGACTCGGTTGGCTGGCTTGGGGTGGGTACTCATGAATTCGGGTGGGGCTTGTCCGCCCGAGGCTTCGTCGAGGATTTTCATTACGCCCTTCATTGCCCGGGGATCGTAGCCTGCGGAATAGGTGAGGCGAACGCCCCAGTCGTCGGATTCAAGCTCGGCCTCGCGTCCGTACTTCATGCCGACCATCGAGGAAATCATTTGTGCCATCTGGGCGCTCTGCTGACTTCCGCCCAGGACACCAATCGCCCCGGCGAGGCCCTGAAACAACCCTTGGCGTGCCATCTGTTTGTTGCCGTGCCGCGCGAGGACATGCCCTACTTCGTGCCCCAGGACGCCGGCGAGTTGTCCTTCCGTTTCTAATTTCGTGTAGAGGGCCTCGGTGACAAACACTTGCCCGCCGGGCAAGGCAAAGGCGTTGATTGTTTTCGGATCCGAGAGCAGCGTGAACTGAAAGGCCTGCTCGTAAGGATTGCGGCGATTGGCTCCGGGATTCGTGCGATTGTATTCGGCGAGTTGACGATTGAGGGCTTCCAGCAATCGCCAACCGACTTGTTGCACTTGCTGCTGCGCGGCGAGGTTGCGCGAGGGGCCACCGTGCATGTTAATCATCTCGGGCTTGGCCTGGAGGCCGAGCTGGATTTCTTCGCCTTCGTCGGCCATCGCAACCCGCTCGACTTCGCCGGTGACTTCGTTCAAGTCGCCGGGCTTGGTGTAATAGCTAATGAAGGCGAAAGCCGCGATGGCCAGCGCGATGAGCAGTCGCATCTTAATGGCACTGCCCATCCCACCCCCACCGCCACCGAACATCGGTCGCCGCTCACTGCCGTAGGCGCTTCGCTGAGGCTGTGGAAAAGGAAATCGCAAGGGAGACACGCGTGACATAGGACCACTCGCTCGACTCAGGGGAATTGGTTGACGAGCGTTCACTATAGCACGATCAACGGGTTTGAAAAGCGATTGTTTCGAGGCGAGCCGTAAGCAGACCACACAGGTGGGTGTGGTGCCCTCGCCCGGAGCTCCGGGCGCTGACGCTTACGGCTCGCCTGGGTGCTCGCATTCGTTTACCTCTGGCACTCGGAGAGGGCTATCACTGCCAGCGCGGTGGCGAGGATGGGGTCGTCTTCTTTCATGAGCGGGCTCTCGGTGTTGGCGAAGCTGCCATCGGGACGTTGGAGTTTAGCGACAGCCGCACCCAACGCCTCCCGATCCGCTGCGGGAAAATTCAAGGCTCGGTAGACTTCGGCCCGCACGGCGTAATGATAGTAGCGGATCGCCGCGCCCCACGGTTCGGGGTGATCGGTGGGGACCCCCTGCGGGTAGTCGAGGTCGGTGTGTTTGCCGAGCCATGCCACGGCGGCGGTAATCCGCTGGTCGTCCTTGTGAACACCCGCGGCAAGCAGCGCGAGAATCCCATCGCAAGTGGCGGTGGAATAGCTGCGGAAAAAAGTCGCCCCGTCGTCGGTGGTTTCTTCGCGGCCCTTGTTGGCGGTGAGCACCACGGGCGAGAAGTAGAATCCGCCGTCGAACGGTGGTGCCGGTGCGCTCGCACAAGAAAGAATGTTGGTATTGGGCTGCGGGGCCACTGCCGCGGAGTGTTTTTGGACAACTCTCAAAAAGTGTTGAGCGTGATCTGCAATGCTGACTAGAAATTCGGTATCGCGCTGCAGGAATTGATTCGTCACTGCCAGTGCTTGGATCGCCCGGCGGGTGTGGGCCAAATCCATGTGACCCGGTACGCCCGGCTCTTGTGGCTCGTCGAATCCCCAACCCCCGTAGGCCGGCATGTAGGAAGAAAAACCTGTTTTCTCGGTCAATTGACTGGCCTTCAAGAATCCCTGCATCCGTCGAATGTGGTCGTTTCCTTCCGGTCCCAGCAGAAAGTGAAAACCTTGAAAACGATTCAGGGCGAGCACCGCATACGCTGTGCTGTAAACCGGGTATTCCAAGATATCGGGGTCGGTCCGACCGAGTGCGCCGTCGGCATCGAGGTGCGCGACTATAACATCTACCGCTCGTCGCGCGTTAGTTTGGTCATGACTGTTTAGCTTTTCGATGCCTCCTAACAGAGTATGTAACACAAACGGTGTGAGGGCCGAGCCACCGCGCAATACGGCATATTGCTCGCTCCGCCAAGAGCCGTCGTCGTGCTGTTGGCTCCAGAGGTACTCGACCGCGCGGTTGAGTGCAGTCTGTGCGGAGCTTGGTTCCTCACTGCGAACGGAAGAGGCAGTAACCATCAGCAGTGTTATCACAAACATTCGCAGCATCAGGTAACCGTTCGTCAAGGGTGGTTCTAGTGTTTTCTTATCACAACATGTCATGAGCCGTAGGCGCTAGCCTCGGATTCTCTGAGAACACGATCATTCAAACGCAATTCACCCGACGCTAGCGCGTTCGGCTCATGTTTTGGGCCAAAGCCTAGCCGGAGACACACTTGTCTCCGGGAGATCCCGGAGGGGGTGCCCCTCCGGCTAGGGAGGGGTTTCGATTCCCTAACGGTTAGATGTCTTGGCCAGTTGCTCGGTGTTGGTACGCTTGGCCATTGCATTTAAGAACTCCGAATCGTTCTCCGTGGTCAGGCACTGCACCACGGCTGCCGTGCAAAACACGGGGCTGGTGATGCAGTGATGGCCGCTCCAAGAGCCGTCGCCATTTTGCACTTTTTCCAAGCGCTGGGCCATCTTACCATTCCATTTGTCGAACTTTTTACCCCCGGCGATCACCAGCGATTCGCTAGTCATCAGGTAGCTGAGATATTCCTCGCCACCGTTGTTGCCGAAACCTTTGAGTAATTCTTCGTCGTCGAGCCGATTGAGTTGGGCCTCGTTCTGATTGGCGGCATCGACCAGTTTTCGCACGGAACCGGTGGCAACCCCCGCGACTCGCAAAGAGTCTTCGGAGACAACGGCATTGGCGGGAAGCTTGCCCTCGGCCTTGGCTTCGTCGACACCGGCGACGTCGGCGAACGTGATCTTGACCTGATC
>CALMBE010000320.1 GCA_937860165.1 uncultured Planctomycetaceae bacterium | reverse complement strand
CCCGCCATTGTGAAAAAGTCATTGGCCCTGCGGTACACGATGGCCGAGTAGACTCCCTGGCCCAAAAATTCTACATTATTAGAGTTACTGTCTTAGCCCCTCGGGAGCACATCGTGAGCAAAAAGAAAAGCATGGACGAACCGCCGGTGTTCGAGGAATCGCTCAAAGAGCTCGAGCAGATTGTAGGAAAGCTCGAAAGTGGCAAATTGGGGCTCGAAGATTCCTTAGAACAATATGAACAAGGTGTCCAGCATCTTAAACAGTGTTATCAACTGCTGCGCTCTGCCGAGCGCCGGGTAGAGCTTGTGACCAGTCTGGATTCTACCGGCAAGGTCCAGTCGGATGCGTTTGACGTCGACGATGAAGAATCGCTCACCGCTAAGGGGGAAGCCCGCGGGAGACGCCGTAGTTCTCCTGGTAAACGGGGACCGAACTCGGAAGTGGACGACCCTTCCTCGCTCTTCTAGAATGGGGTGATGAGCACCACATCGCCGACTACGGGAATTCACTGCTACCGTGATGAAATTGAAACTGCACTGGCCGAGGGGCTGTGCTTTGGCTCGGATTGCCCCGCGCGACTCCGCGAGGCCATGGAGTTCAGCCTGTTAGCCCCCGGGAAGCGATTGCGGCCCCAGTTGGTCCTGCTGGCGTGTGAGGTGTGCGGCGGCAATGTTCGCCAGGCTCTTCCAGCGGCTGTCGCCGTGGAAATGATTCACGCCTACTCGCTGGTCCACGACGACCTGCCGGCCATGGACGACGACGACCTCCGCCGGGGGCGCCCAACCTGCCATAAACAATTTGACGAAGCCACTGCCATCTTGGTGGGCGATGCACTTCAAGCCCGGGCGTTTGAATTGTTGGCTACCCGGATTGAACCCGCCGAATGTGCGGCCCGGTGCTGCGGCGAATTGGCCCATGCGGTTGGTGCTGCGGCACTAGTGGGTGGACAAGCGGCCGATTTGGCGAGTGAGTTTCAGCGGTGTACGCTGGCCGAATTGGAAGCAATCCATCGCCGTAAGACGGGGGCGCTATTTCGAGTGTCGCTTCGACTGGGGGCCATGATCGCCGAGGCTTCCGATGGTCAACTCGCAGCCTTGGACGATTACGCCGATAATTTGGGATTGGCCTTTCAAGTGATCGACGATCTGCTAGATGTCTCAGGCCACGAGGGGACCATGGGCAAGCGATTGGGAAAAGACAGCGGACAGGGCAAGAACACCTATCCGGCGATCTTGGGGGTCGAGGCCAGCCAATCGTTGGCGGAAAAATTGGTCGAACATGCCATTATCGCCCTAGAAATCTTTGGCGAAGCAGCCGCTCCCTTAAGGGAGCTCGCCCTCTTTGTGAGGCAACGCAATACTTGAACCAGCCACTCTTACCCTCGATCACCGAACCGAGCGATTTGCAGAAACTTTCGCTTCCCCAACTTGAGCGATTGGCTGTGGAAATCCGCGAGGTGTTGTGTAACTTGATCGCCTGTCGCAGTGCCCACTTTGCCTCGAATCTCGGAGTTGTCGAATTGTGCCTGGCACTGCACACGGCATTTGACTTTCGGCACGACCGACTGATCTGGGACACCGGGCATCAAATCTATCCGCACAAACTGATCACGGGCCGCTACCACGAGTTCCGCACGATTCGGACCAAGGGGGGCCTGATGGGCTACCCCAACCCGGCCGAGAGCGAGTTCGATCTGTTCATGACCGGCCATGCAGGGGCTAGTATTTCGACGGCTTTGGGACTCGCCAGCGGCGACGATCTGGTACGACGCTCGGAAAACCGCCACTCGGTGGCAGTCATCGGCGATGGTGCCTTCCCCTCGGGTGTGGTGTTCGAGGCCCTCAACAATGCCCGCCGGCAAGGCAGTAAATTACTCGTTATTTTGAACGACAATCGAATGTCGATCTGCCCCCGCGTGGGTGGCGTGGCTGATTACCTCGACCGCCTGCGAATGAACCCGATGTACACGGGCTTCAAGGATGAAGTGGCAAAAATCTTGGGCCGTGTCCCCCTGTTGGGAGACCCCACGGAGCGGTTCCTGGTGCAACTTAAGGAAGCCGCCAAGGCAGGACTCAGCGGCGGGATGATTTTCGAGGACTTGGGTTTTCGCTACTTCGGTCCGATCGATGGGCACAATATTGGCCTGTTGAAAAAATATCTGAAAATGGTGCGGCGGACCGAGGGGCCTGTGCTCTTGCATGTGGTCACAGAAAAAGGCCATGGCTTCGAGCCCGCTGAGGCCGATCCGGTGCTGTACCACGCCCCTCCGCAAATCGAACGCCGCGAGGGCCCCCGGGTCACGCTCAAGAAAAGTTCTGCTTCGTCGTACACGCATGTCGCAGCGGATGCGATTGAAGCTCAGCTTCGCAAAAATCCCCGGGCGACCGTCTTGACCGCGGCGATGTGCCAGGGCAACAAACTCGAAAAAGTCCGCGACCTCTTTCCCGAGCGATTCTTCGACACCGGCATTTGCGAGGCCCACACGGTGGCCTTCGCAGCGGGCCAAGCCAAAGTTGGCCTGCGCCCGATTGTCGATATCTACAGCACGTTTTTGCAACGGGCCTACGATCACATCTTTCAAGAAGTCGCCCTGCAAAACTTGCCGGTGACATTCATGCTCGATCGCGGTGGCTTGGCGGGTCCCGATGGCCCAACCCACCACGGGGTGTTCGACTTGGCCTACCTGCGGGTGTTTCCGAACATGGTGGTGATGAGCCCCGGCGATGCGCTGGAATTGCCGGCGATGTTGGAATTTGCACTCGAATTCCCGGGTCCCTGTGCGATCCGTTATCCCAAGGCACCCACGGCGGAAATCGCGCGTGACATGGCCGACATCCAACTCGGCAAGAGCGAAGTCCTCCGCTGGGGCGGTGACGGTTGCTTGGTCTGCTACGGACCGCTTGTTCCGCGCTGCTTGGAAGCCGCCGAACTGTTGGCCCACGAGGGGCTTGATGTCGGCGTGGTAAATGCCCGCTTCCTCAAGCCGCTCGACAGCGAAGTGATCTTGCGGGCGATCCGCGAATGTGGATTTGTGGTCACGCTGGAAGAAGCGGCGCTCGCCGGTGGCTTTGGCAGTGCCGTCCTGGAGGCCGCAGCCGACGCGGGTCTCGATGCCAGTCGCGTGCGACGACTCGGCATCCCCGACATTTACGTCGAACACGGCGAACGCGATGAACTGCTCGCCGACCTGGGGCTGGATGTGGCTGGGATCGTGCGGGCGTGCCGGGAGTTGGCGGCATTAGCCGGTAGCGTCCCGCTGCCGTTTTCTCAGAAAACGCTTTGAACCTCGGCACCGGAACGGTGCCGGCTAACGCCATGAACTCGGTCGGGGTTACTCTCGTCGGCAATCGCGGGCGTTGGTATGCTGGAGTCATGGCCGCTTCCGCGAAACACACTGAAACATCTCGACCTCGGGTCCTGATGCTGGCCGATGGTGCTCGGCCGCAGATTCGCCAGCGGGCGACTGAACTGCGGACGCTCGTTGAGCGACATGTCGAAGTGCTTGCGCTCGTGGATGACTTCTCCGCGGAGCTCGCCACGGAGGAAATCGACTTTGCGATTGTCTTCGGCGGCGATGGTTTGATGTTGCGGGCGGCACATCTGTTGGGTTATCGCCAATTGCCGATCTTGGGGGTCAATCTGGGGCACCTGGGATTCCTGGCCGACCTGCAACCCGAGCAACTCGCGCAAGTCCTACCGCAAGTCGCGGCGG
>CALMBE010000319.1 GCA_937860165.1 uncultured Planctomycetaceae bacterium | reverse complement strand
ACACCGGCGTACCGGCGTGGGCATGGCACCCCAAAGTGAAAAAATGATCGGCCCTGCAAAGGATCCCATGTGTGAATTATCGGACCGCGTGGAGGTCCGGCTAAGCTAGACGTGCTACTCCACGAACCGGATCTCCCGGCCAAAGCTGTCTGCGCACTCGACAAATCGTCAAGACGTTACCGCTTGAAAGACCCGTCCGACACTGTGTAAGAACTGGAGATCGCGTTCCTCGGCCTTTCGGGCAACCTCATCGAGCCAACGAACCGTGGCAGGCTCAAGACATGCCTCCGAGGGAGAGTCTGCTGGATAAACCACTTCGACTTCGACTTCGATGGCGTAATCGCCTCGCTGGACCCACCGTTTCCGTTTTTCTCTTTTTTCAGACATAATTCGTCTCAATCTCGAAAATACACGGTTACAAGCATAGCCCGGTTACTTTCTGCTAACCAGGACCAGACAGCCTCTACTTCACTTCCATCTACAAGTTCGTGTTGAAGGACTACGATGGGTTCGGGTTGCTCCGAGGTCGCTCGCGTATCAATTGGGCATCATTAATTCCTACCACCAGTTGCCAAGCAGATACCTCGCGCTCCTCACACCGTTCATCAGCATGCCACGACACCATGTAGCGATCTGAACGGATGGCAGCAACGACATTGTCGAATAGTTTGCCCACCGTGCCATTCTACATTGAAACCAAATTCGAGTACAGCTTACGCATCCAGACTTCAGGGCCAATCAGTTTTTCACTTTAGGGTGCCATGCCCACGCTGGTACTCCAGTGTGGGCATGAGAATCTCCGAGCAAACATGGCCACGTCGGAGTACCGACGTGGCCATGGCACCCCCCATCTTGAAAAAGTGATCGGCCCTGATCCAGACTTCCCCTACTCCACGAACCGAATCTCCCGGCCCGTGCTGTCTTCGCACTCGATTTTAAGGAATTCCGGGGATACGTCTTCGCGGCTGAGGACTTGGACCTGGAGGTTGTATTCGTCTTCCATGCGGGTGAGCTCGCGGCGCTTGCGGTTATTGAGGTAATTGGCGACCTCTTCTTCGACCGTGACCGACACCCGGGCGATGCGTTCGTTGTGGGCGCACATCAGCAGTTTGCGGATCACTTCGATCGCCATGCTTTCGGCGGACTTCACCAGTCCCGAGCCGATGCACGAAGGGCACTCTTTGTACACACTCCGGCGGAGACTAGGGCGGATGCGCTGCCGGGTCATTTCGATGAGACCGAAAGGACTGATGCGGAGAATCTTGGTGCGAGCGCGGTCGCGTTTGACCGCGTCGCGGAGGACCCGTTCGACGGTGCGGCGATGCCGATCTTTGCGCATGTCGATGAAGTCGTTGACGACCACGCCACCCAGGTCGCGGAGGCGGAGCTGGCGGGCGATTTCCTTGGCGGCGATCTGATTGAGTCGGAAGGCCGATTCCTCGGCGGACCCATCGGTGCGGAAGCTGCCGCTGTTGACGTCGATGGCGACGAGTGCCTCGGTTTGGTCGATGACAATCGAGCCGCCTCCCCGGAGGGGAACTTGGCGTTGGTGGATGCGGGCGATTTCTTCGTCGAGTTTGTACTTATGAAACAAAGGTTCCTTGCCTTCATAGAGCGTCAGCCGGCTGACATAGCGGGGCATGACAATTTGCAGGAACTCCTTCGCGCGTTCGAAGGCTTGGGGTTCGTCGATCACGATTCCATCGACATCGTTGGTGAAGATATCGCGGATCGTGCGGATGATCATGTCGCTTTCTTCGTAGATGTCCACCGGCCCGGTGGTTTTTTTGATCCGGCGGACGATCACTTTCCACAGCCGCACGAGATAGGCTAGGTCGCGGGAAAGTTCTTTTTTGGTTCGATCGGTGCCTGCCGTGCGGACAATGAAACCCAAGCCGCGCGGCGGATTGAGCTCGCGGAGAATGTCGCGGAGTCGACGGCGGTCGTCGTCGTCTTCGATTTTGCGTGAGACGCCGATCCGGCCCAGGGCGGGCATCAGCACCAGGTAGCGACCAGGGATGCTGATATAAGTCGAGAGGGTGGGACCCTTGGTGCCGATTCCTTCCTTGATGACCTGCACAAGGACTTCGTCGCCCCGGCGGAAAATATCTTGAATGGGTGGCTTGATACGCGGGCGGACTCCGGGACGAGGTCTGCGCGTCTGCGTGCCACGTCCCCCGGGCCGAATTTTCTCAGCGGGGCCATCTTCGGTCCAATCTTCGTCTTCGTCATCGTCGCCATCGAAATCCTGGCGACCATCGGGTTGGATGAGCTTATCGGGATCGAATCCTCCTTGACGGAAGTACTGCGGCTCGACGTCGCTGATATGTAAGAATCCATTGCGACCAACGCCAAAGTCGACGAACGCCGCTTGGATGCTGGGTTCGAGGTTGACGATCCGGCCTTTGTAGATATTGCCTACATAGTTGTCCTGACTACTGCGTTCGACGTAAAGCTCTTCAAGTATCCCGTCTTCAATGATCGAAATCCGGCATTCTTCCGGTTGAGCGACGTTGATCAACATCTCCTTTTTCATGTTTTTTCTTTCCTATTGTGCCAGCCAAGCAAGACTCGACAGACGAGTTGCAGGGGAGGCGAAAATTGTTTTGAATTGTGTGCGGCAATTTGCAGCTTGGCACCCGTGATGCCCTCTGCCCGAGGAGTCTCGGGCAATAGGACTCGGCTGACGGATGCTGCATGATCCGGGAACGGAAAATTGCCATACACGACCAGTTGTGTTGTGCTGCGTGGGAAGGGGATTCCGATCACAGCGGAAGTTCGGGGAAAACCTTGGACAGTTCTTCTTTCAAGTAAGTTTTGACATCTCGAGCGCTTTCCAGCTTGAGCGTGTGCTCGGCGACGCGGACACATTCTTCGCTGGAAACACTGCGACAGACACGTTTGATTTCGGGGATTGCCGCCGGGGTGACGCTGAAATTGCGCAAGCCCAGGCCCAGCAGCAGCATGGTGTACAGCGGATTTCCGCACATCTGCCCGCACATGCTGACCGGCACTTGATGGTGGTTGGCCGTCCGGATGGCCATTTCAATCATGCGGATGACCGCCGGATCGGCAGCCGTATAAAGGTGGGCGACATCCTTGTTGCTGCGATCCACGGCCAGACAATACTGGATCAAGTCGTTGGTGCCGATGCTGAAGAAATCCACCTCGTCCACAAAGCGGTCCATCATCACCACGGCAGCAGGGACTTCGACCATCATGCCAACTTTCAGCGAGCGGTCGAAAGGGAGACCCGCTTCTTCCAAATCTTCCATCGCGTCGGCCAACACCATGCGAGCTTGGCGTAGCTCCATGATGGTGCTGATCAAGGGAAACATGACGCGAAGTTCACCCAAGGCACTCGCCCGCAAGATCGCGCGGAGCTGAGTTCGGAAGAGATCGCGGTTGCGGAGCGCGAGCCGGATGCTGCGCAAGCCGAGGAACGGATTGCGTTCGTCCTCGGGATCGGGAAGCGAGCGCATTTTGTCGGCCCCCAGATCCAGCGTCCGCATGACTACTGGCAATCCTCCCATGTCGTTCACGACCGAGGCATAGGCCTCGTAATGGCTTTCTTCGGACGGATCGTCGTCGCGGCCCAGATAGAGGAACTCGGTCCGATACAGCCCGATGCCTTCGGCTCCGCGCAACTTGCACTGTTCGACTTCATGGGGAAACTCGATATTTCCCAGCATGGTAACTTTTTGCCCATCG
>CALMBE010000318.1 GCA_937860165.1 uncultured Planctomycetaceae bacterium | reverse complement strand
GGGGTCGGCGAAATCGGCGTGCCGCTGTCGGTCGCCGGCGAATCCGATGCCGACGCCGTGATCGACTTCTCGGTCCCCGATGCCGCCATTGCCGTGCTGACCCATTGCCTCGAATTCAAGAAACCACTGGTGATCGCTACCACGGGGTTCGATGCCAACCAAGATGAATTCATTCGTCGCTCGGCGGAAAAAATTCCCATCGTGTGGGCCCCCAGCATGAGCACAGCGGTGAACCTGCTGATGAAGCTCACCGAAACGGCAGCCCGCTCGCTCCGCAATCTTCCCACAGGGGTCGATGTCGAGATCATCGAGCGACACCACCGCTTTAAGGAAGACGCCCCCAGTGGCACGGCCCTGCGGTTTGGCAAAATTGTCGCCGACGCCATGGGGCAATCCGCGCACATCCATGGTCGGCACGGACGCCCCGGCCAACGCCCCCGAAACGAAATTGGCTACCATGCCCTCCGCACCGGCGACAATCCTGGAGAACATACCGTCGTGTTCGGCATGTTGGGCGAGATGATCGAGCTTAAAGTGGCTGCTTCAAACCGCGATTGCTACGTGCAAGGAGCCCTGCTCGCCGCCGATTGGATTCTCGGCAAACCCCCCGGACTCTACGGCATGAACGAGGTATTGGGGTTGTAATTTGTCAGTGGTCCGTTGCCATTTGCCACGGACAACTGACAACTGGCCACGGACCACGGACACTTCCCATGGCCAAATGCGACGAAGGTTATCTCTGCGAAGTCTGCGGCCAGGATGTGGCCACACTCGCCGAGAGCGATCTCTATCTCCGCTATGTTTGCGGGATGCTCGATCCCGAAGTGTTGCATACAACCCCCGAGCGCCATATCCGCTGCAATCCCGAGCTCGCGCAATACATTGTGGCCGAGGATTTTGAACCTGTGTTCCGCGAGGGGCCGTTTGATAAAAGGAATCTCGATGCAAAATTCGTCCAGCATCAGGAAGAACTGCTGACCCGCGGCTGGCGACGCCTCAAGGAGGTCATCGCCGCGGGTGAGATCCCGATTATCGAGTACCCCTTGCCGGAGGTGCGCGAACGTATCAAGCAGCACTCGCCCGGGATGGCCTAGAAGTCGGCCTAGTAAAACTCAGCGGCACTTTGGGATTACGCGCCACCAGTGCCGTCCCTAGTAGACTTCGTCGTGCGTTCCACAGGAGACGAGCAAGATTGCCTCCGCATCGTTCTGAAGAATTATCTCGAACACAATGCGGAGATCCTAGCCGCCGCTGGACGCCCACAAACCAGCCAAATCGCCGCGAAGCTTGTGAGTGCGCAGACGCGGATCGAATGCATCACTTTGCAGAATTGCCAGTGTTTCACCGAGGGCAGTGAATGCAACTCGATTCCTTTTCTTGAGCCGCTTCGCCGAGCATACAAAGGCCGAAGTCTGAATCAACTCGCGGTTCACGACTCGATCTCGCGCATTAACTCATCGACAGATACAGCCTTGGTCTTGCCTGCGGTATGCTCAGCACGAGCTTCGCGTGCATCCTCAACAATACCTTGGCGGGCGCGCTCCGCAAGCCGACGACGCATCAACTCGACCACTTCGGCCTGCTGGTCAATCGGTAAATGCTCAATCGCGTCTAAAACCTGATCGAAAGATATGGCCGTATTCATGTCGGTGCCTCCGTAATCCATAATACGATACTACCCGGAGATTTCAACTAGTTCTAATCCTTCCTACTGGTTCACTTGCTCCTCCAAGAGCGGTTTGCTTTGTCCAAACGCCAACAGACCATCGCACCGTGGAGAGCCATTGCCAACGCTCCGCACCCCAGGATCCCACAGGCGAAAAACGCCGCGGCGGCAATGGCCCACCCAGCGCCAAGCATGAGAGCGAAAGTCGCTGCTCCGACGACACCCGTCACGATGCCCCACCAGCCGACAACCCGATTGACGGAGTACCACGCTCTGAGGGATTTGATCCGCCGTCCTGTCTGAAAACCATAGACTCGATTCGGTTGCATTTGCCCCAGCGCCAACGGCAAAGCGCCCCCGATGAACAGGCCGCATACCAGGGGTATCAAAACTAAGATGGCGATGTGGTCAGTGTTCATGCCTAAATCGTCCCGTACTAATCCCTCAAGAAAGTGCGCCTATAGTTTTGGCATAACCGGCCACAGGTGTAAACTCGCCATAGGAAATCACGAACTCTGCAGTTCCGGCTATGCGATCTCGCCGGGCTGAACCTCCCATTATTCGAATTCCCCTACTCGAAGTGAAGCAAGAAATCCGGGCCCAAGTCTTCGTGAGAGAAAATTGGGGGCATTCTACTGCAGAGACGGCGTAGAATGCCCCTTTTCCGCCACCCCCCGCAGTCTTGGTTCAGCCCTGCTATTCGGCATTTGACTGCAATCGTGCTATTATGTAGCTATGAAGGTGCGTGAAGTCCTAAAGCTCTTGCGGGATGACGATTGGTTTCGGGTTCCGGCCAAGGGTGGTCATCGACAGTTCAAGCACCCCACGAAACCGGGGCGTGTTACGGTCTCGGGAAAAGAGAGCGATGATCTCCCACCGGGGACGCTCAACAGCATTTTCAAACAGGCCGGGCTAAAGTAGCGAGGCTGCCATGAAGCGTTATGCCATTGTGGTCGAAAAGGCCAAATCCAATTTTGCCGCATACGTCCCCGATTTACCGGGGTGTGTGGCCACTGGAGCCACCGTCGAAGAGACCGAGCAGCGTTTGAGCGATGCCATTGAAGTGCACATTCAAGGGCTCCGGGAAGATGGACTGCCAATTCCCGAGCCATCAAGCATCGTTGATTACGTGGAAGCCTCCGCGTAGCGGAACAAAGCTCACACTCGCCCCTTCGGCTACGTCAGATGCACCGACCCAACGCAGTCTGGCAGATCTGGCAAGAAGTGCTGATGCGGTTGAAGTAACGACAGACTGTCACTGGCAAGAGACGGTTAGCTAACCACCGTCTCCGCAGCTACATTCCCACGCCAGGCAAGACCCCTGACAGCTGCTGAGACGCCTCGGGATTCGGGAAATAGAAAAAATTTCGCCCCTACCCATTCCCTCTCTTCCACAAAACCCTGAACCCTAAGCCCCGAACCCGCTTTCATCTTGTGGCCTTGAGTGGCTGTCTGCATAATCTCCCTCATGTCCTCAACTGAAACCACTTCCGAACCCGTCACCGAACATCTCGACACCGCGCACCTCCCCACGCTCTACGCCGACCGCAGCTTCTGGGGGATGGTTACTACGCAGTTCCTGGGGGCGTTCAACGACAACCTGTTCAAGCAGCTCATTCTTCTCTTGTCGATTACCGTAGCTGTCGGCGGCGCCACGGAGGACAATCAAGGAACGGCGACTCTCATCTTTTCGCTCCCCTTCCTACTGGTCACGGGGATCGCAGGGTACCTTGCGGATCGGTTTCCCAAGCGTTCGATCATCGTGCTCTGCAAGGTAGCCGAGGTCGTCATCATGGCCCTGGGGGCAATCGCGTTTTCGCGCTACTCCCAGTCGCACAGTCTCTTGTTCTTGTATTTCGTGTTGTTCCTGATGGGATCGCACAGCGGCTTCTTTGGGCCTGCCAAATACGGAATCCTCCCCGAGATCCTCCGCGACGACGATCTGCCCCGTGCTAATGGATTCATCTTGATGACCACATTCGTGGCGATCATCTCCGGCACGGTCGTGGCTGGGATCATTCTAGATTTTTTTCCCGGTAAGCTGTGGGTCGGTTCGACGGCGTGCATCTTGACCGCCGTGCTGGGAACCCTCTCCGCACTGTTTGTTCGCAAGGTCCCCGCCGCAAATTCCCAGCTCAAACTCCAAGCATCTTCCTTCGCGGTTCCGCCGGACATGATGCGAATGCTGCTCGACGATCGACCTCTGCATGTTGCTCTCTGGGTCTCGAGCATGTTTTGGCTTCTGGCTGGTCTGGTTCCCAATGCCATCAACGCGCTCGGAAAAATCGAGCTCCAAATCGGTGATAAGCGCACCAGCTATCTCAACGGCGTCATCAGCATCGGAATTGCCCTGGGCTGCGTGATCGGGGGAATGGCCTCGCGCGGCAAAATTGATTTTCGCTTGCTCCGCATCGGGGCCATCGGCATGATGTTCTGCCTGGCAGTCCTGGCAATTCCCGCCGACGGAGATATTTCGCTCCTGGTCGGAAAAGATGGAGCTCTCCAACACCTCCCTGGAATCGGCGAGAGCGCCCAGTGGCTTGGTTTCTGGGGGAGTCTCGTGATGCTGCTATTTCTGGGAGCCTTCACGGGTCTGTTTGCCGTGCCGCTGCAAGTTTTCATGCAGACTCGCCCCCCCGACGACAAGAAAGGCCGCATGATCGCCGTGATGAATCAGGCCAATTGGATCGGCATCGCCATCTCGGGCGTCTTGTACAACGCCATTGCCGCGATCATCGCCACTTTCGACTGGCCCCGCAGCATCACCTTCCTGTTCATTGCCGCACTGATGCTACCGGTCGCGCTCTTTTATCACCCGAAGAACGAAATCTTGAGCGACCGTTAGAACCAAGTTTCTCGCTAGCCGCGATTCCACGAATTGCGGGGACCGGCGACTCGTCGAGTCGCGGCGATTCGGTTATTTCACCAACTTCGCTTCGGTAAATTGCTTGTCCAACAGTGCAGCCAGCGCGGCGTCGGCATCAAACATCTTTTTGTCAACGGCCACCGTGGCGCGGCGATTCGGAAAATCGACCACGACCTCCTCCACCCCCGGCTGTGCGGCCAGGGTCTCCTTGACCGCCTTCGCGCACGATTCCTCGCACATCATATCGGGGACTTCAAATTGCACGGTCGGCGAACCGGCG
>CALMBE010000317.1 GCA_937860165.1 uncultured Planctomycetaceae bacterium | reverse complement strand
GTTTTCCTAGGGGTTTCACCGCATTACGAGGTTTCGGCGACGGGCTGTCGGCTTTCAGCTATCAGCTCTCAGCCAGAGAACACCAGCATTGGCCGATGGCCGACAGCAAGCGTGGCCTTGAAAACCGGTTGGTTGCTGTGAATAACCGCAAACTTGGAACTACTGATGTTTGTAATCTATTCCATCGAACCTGAGTGATCAACATGCGATCATTATTTATTACCCATTATTGCAATCGCGCCTTCGAATGAGCTCGCTTCTCTTTCCGCACCAGTTGTCCACAGGTAGTGTCAATATCGGCATCTAGCGAATCGTCGTAGGGATGCCCGCTTGCCTGAGAATCCTGGCAAATCGATCTCGGCCGGCATGGTCGGTCCCTGAAAGGAGTAATTCTGATTCAAGACCCTAATTTCTATGCAAGCGAGTCCATTTCCTGCTCGACTAAGTCAAGTTCCCCAGATCTCACCCGTACCGACCTTGAGGCAGTCTCATCAATCAAATCTGCCGTAGCCGCGTAATTCAGAACACTGATTCCCGACCACGAACCCACACTCTGGCAGGCGTAGCAACGGTTTTTAGATGCGATCTAGGCAACGCTTTCGGCCATTCAGATGATTGCCTAAGTAGGGTACGGGATGTTTTGGGAGTAACTCCTCCGATGACTTCTAACGAAGTAAGCCACTTATTGGGACGGAGTTGAACGCCATGATCTTGAGAAAATCCTTTTTGCATTCTTGCTGTACAGTTTCTCTACAACTTCTCTGGGTAGGGCAAGACCTTGTACTGGCGCATCTAACTCGGGGACCGTAATCATGTTTTCGGTGTTGAAGTATTCCCAATCTCTTTCCCAGGTTGTGTGGGCTTTTTCGTAGATTGCTACAGTCGGATCATCCGGTCCTACGCCCAGATCTGTTCCGTAAAGGACTCTATCTTGATACTTAATCAAGAAGGAGATGACTTTTGCTCGGTCTTGCTGTGTTTGGTACTGAAGGTGACAGATTCGAGCGGCGGTTTCCACAACCGCATTAGGAAAACGATCGAGAAAATCCGCAATCTCGTCGACGCTCCACTCGAGGCTGGCGAGGTGCGCAGCAACGAAAGTCACTTGAGGATGTTTCGACAGCATGCGGTCTCTGGCATCGATTTGCTCTTGGTAAGAAGGCATCTCAGGGTGGAGGAACATGTAATATTGCGGATTTTCCTGAAAATACTTGTAGTCGTTTTTTACTGTCATTTCTGACAATGATAACCAGCAGTTTTTTGGTTCACCCAGATGGCCCACGAGTACCTTACCGCATTTTTCTATGTGAGCAATAATCGGGTCAAACTTTAGGTCGTCAATCATAATGTAGTTCCCTTTTACGTCACGAGCTACCATGCCAATGTTCTTCCAAATTTTTACTCCGATGGCACCTGCTGCGAACGTCTCGTCGAGATGATGAATCGTTTTTTCTTGCCAATCTGGCTCTTCCCAGCCAGTCATGGAGAATGACGACACCGGTGCAATCAAGTCGGCATTGGCGCGGTACTGAAGCAGCGTAGTTCGTAACCGTTGCTCCATGACTATAGGGTCTTCGGTCGATTGCACCGAGATATTGACGAAGCGGAAGTGGTCTCTTTTAGTGAGGGTTACGAAATCGGTGTTCTCTGTGTGGATATGAACGTGAATGTCAATCTTCTCGACTGAGTAATAATCGTCCATGGAGTAGCTCGCCTCCTGACAAAACAATGTTCCAGGAGGCACGGAATGTGCCATGGCAACGGCCACAATCAGAAGGATGGTTTTCAATCGCATTTAGTTATCCAGCTCCTATGAAAATGAATAAATACCATCAGAACCCGAATACCTTGAGCGCACTTCGCTAAGATTTCAAGCGGGTTAAAAGTTGTACGCTGCAAGATCGACACAGACTATTCTAAGAATGGCTTCGGTCCGCATGGTCGACGAATTGCCGTGACGAATGCCATCCCCATGAGCACAATTGAAATTGACGTCGGTTCAGGAACAGTTGCGACAGTTTTCAGAGACGATGACCAACTTGACCAGGCCGACCAATTGCCGATTAGGTCGCGTTGTTGTACGCGTAACGCGTACAAGTGCCCAGGCGACAATTGACTATGACCCTCCAGCGTACCGAGAAACGTTCCGTTGGTTGTATCTACGATGATACTTTCTCCGCTTCCTTCGATTTGGGCAGAATCCCATATCATATCGGAGCCATCTAGGTTTGAGGCAATCTGAAGTCGCCAGGCCGACTGGGAGTCCGCCACATCGGTGTCGCGGAAAGACGTTTTGGTCACTTGGGGGTTAAGAGGTGAATTGGCCAATCCGATATAGGACGTACTAATCACGAAATCGTCGAAGAATCGCTCTTGCTTGACAAGACTGCCGATGCCCCAGTAATTTTCTAGAAAGACGGCATTGATTCCGTAGTCGTTCCAAGAGTAGACCCAATTTAGAGTGCGTCTGCTGACTTCGACTTGCCCGTCAATATAGAGTTCAAACACACCGTCGGACTTACCGGGCGTGTTGAGTTTGACGTGCCCTTCCACACTAACCCAGCGACCACTTTCAGCCGTGTTGAAAATTTGCGTGGTTGCATCCTGATGGCCGAGCCAAGTGAAGCTGTCGAAGTCGTTGTACCCGCTCGTAACGACTTGTGAATCAGCGTTAACACCTCGAACGGGGTCGATTGCTATATTATTTGAGTTGCCGTTCCAAATATGGGCAATCATCGCTTCAGACCAATCGGCGGCCGAAAAAGCAATCGCCCGGCTTAGTTTATTTGGATTGCCAGTCCAGCCCTCTTGGTGCTTGATATAGTGCCGCCAGTAAATCTCCGTAAAATCTTCGTTTTTTCGCGAGCCGAGGGAGCGATAGTCCATCGGATTGCGACCAAACGTTTTTTTTATCCCACCGGATTCGACCGAACCTGGGCCGAAACGAGCACGAACCGACTTGCCGCTGCCACCGAGTGCCTCACTCGTTACCGTAGTAAGTTGGTCACTCGCTTCTAAGTAGCGAGATAGCAGTGGTTCTGGACTGTCAAAGTTGTCGTACCAGATGACATCCGGGTTGCCCGACCAGCCTTGGTCAGGCAGGATTTCGACGCCCTCGATACGCGGGACAGCGGGTGCGGCAGCCATTGCCATGGTTGCAAACAAAGCGGTCATCCAGCCGATTATGACGCTGACCAAAGAGTGTGCGGACAATTTCATTGCTGGAACCCTTATTTACGAGTATTCGGCGATAACCTAACCGTCATGGCGGGTGGCGTGCAATTGATGAACATTGATGTCGATATCGAAACTGATTGACGCGGTATGACCGTCGCAAAACGCCATGTTAAACACCGCGCGGGCCTGAAGGATACATTTTCTCGAATCACAAGCGTCCGTAAACACTGGCGATGTAACCAGTTGCGTCGGACCTCAAAAACGTCTCACCGTAG
>CALMBE010000316.1 GCA_937860165.1 uncultured Planctomycetaceae bacterium | reverse complement strand
GGTCCTTTCGTGACAAGGGGCTTGCCGCCGCCCGTGCTCGTGGGTGGGCGCTATCGTATACCGCGAGAAGCTGATCCATCGCCAAATGGGTATATTTTTGTGTCGGACGCGACGAGGCCGTCCGCCATATGAAGCCGGACACGAAAATCGAAAAAAATTTCGGCCCGCGAAATATGGGTCAAGTCCAAATAGACGCATTGCCGATCAGCCTCGACGCTCAGCCCATCGTTGACGCAGACATCGAAAATTTCACGCGTGGCGATATCGCGGGGGACCAGATTGCCGTACTTCGGGTAACGCTCTTCAAGAAAATAATAACGCTCCCCCTCGGGAATCTGTTTGGGATCGCGCGGGTCATGAGGTTTACGCGGAACCCACACTCGGCCTCCTTCGCCGCGGGCCGATTCGCTCATCAATCGCAACTTGTCGGCCCCCGGGATCGCAGTGGGATGAACTTGGATGAATTCGCCGTTGGCGTACTTCGCCCCTGCCAAAGCACTCCGACTGGCCGCACTGCCGGTGCAGGCCATCGACATCGTGCTGCGACCATAAATAAGTCCGCACCCCCCGGTGGCCACGATGACTGCATCAGCCGGAAAGACACGAATCTCCATGGTCACCAAATTCTGAGCCGTCACTCCTCGACAGCGGCCATCATCGTCGAGAACAGGTCCGAGATAGTCCCACCCTTCGTACATGGCGACCGAGCCAGTACTCTGCCACCGTCGCACTTGTTCATCGAGAGCGTACAGTAATTGTTGGCCAGTGGTTGCCCCAGCAAAGGAGGTTCGTTTGAACAAAGTTCCGCCAAATCGCCGCTGATCGCGATAGCCCTCGGGAGTGCGATTGAAGGGAACCCCGAGTCGATCCATGAGGTCGATGATCTTTGGGGCCCAATAGGCCATTTCCTTGACTGGGGGCTGATGCTGCAAAAAGTCGCCGCCGTACACGGTGTCGTCCAGGTGCAGCCACTCGCTGTCCCCTTGTTGCCGGGTCAGTTCGTTGACACTGTTAATTCCCCCCTGAGCGCAGACACTGTGCGACCGCTTCACGGGGGTGAGACTCAAGCAATCGACCCCGATGCCCAGCTCAGCTAATTTCATGGTGGCAGCCAGTCCGGCCAGGCCACCACCGACGACAACAACTCGATTCTTAGCCATGGATTTCCGTAATTACAAGGGGGTCAGGGGACAGGGAGCGGGGGTCAGGGAGCCAAAGATCAGGGTTCGGCCGTCGATTCGTCTTGGGGATTGGATACAGGTTGCTCGGCCCGTTTGTGCTCGTTGGGGGCAAGTTCTCCGGATTCGAGTTTGTGTTGATACATGGTGTCCTCGGCCTGCCGGGCTTCGTTGAGTTTTTCGCCCGTTCCCTGTTGCTGCATTCCGTAGAGGCCTCCGATTCCGACCACAGCGAGCAACAGTCCAAACACGGCACAAACCTTCGAAGCCCGGGCTTGGGCGTGGGGACTGACCCACACTCCCCAGGTGATACCCATGGTCCAAATACCATTTGCCAAGTGGTACACACAGGCGAGAATGCCAACCAGATAAACGGCAACCATCACGGTACTCTGCAATGCTAGCCCAGCTGTGGAGGCTGCATTGTAGGGACGGAACTTGCCCCCTCCGAGCGGGTGAACCACGTTTTCCAGCCACACATCGGCATGGAACCAGCCGTGCATGTGAAACACATGAATCGCAATGAACACAAAGGCGATCATCCCAGTGATTCGCTGCAACGTGTACCGGGTGTTTGCCGAGTAAGGATAGTTTCCGGTATTGGGAATGCCTCCCGCGACAATCACGACCCCCACGATCGCATGGAACAGGATCGGCAGGAAAATAAACGCCCATTCCACCACAGGCAGCAGGGAACCAAGGCTATGGATCTGATACACATTCTTCTGGAAAACGGCCGGGCTCTCGAGCACGCTGGCATTGACCAGCAAATGCACGCACATGAAGGCACCCACGGGGACGAGTCCCGAGAGCGAATGTAGCCGACGAATCAGAAAATCATTGCGAGCCAGAAACGAGGTTTCAGAACTTCCCACTCAGACCATTCCTTTCGTGCGAGGTGAATTTTTTCGGAACGGGTTCTGGCAATCGCGTTACCACAAACCGCACACAGTTGTCCAGTATAAGGGACCAGGGAAGAGTGACAAGCCGCACCTTTGGGCAGGTCGATTTCTTTTAATCGACTTCGCAAAGTACGCGAAATTCTTGCTCATCATGCGAAGTCCCTGCCCGTACCAGTTCAAACTTCAAAGCCGTACTGGGCCAGGCGAAACAGGCCAGCAAGCTGTCAAATTGCTCGCTGGGACAATTGCCGTGTATTTCGACCCGATGGAGCACCTGGTCGAAATCAAATAGGTGGCCATCGATCTGCCAGCGCTCGCCAGCGACCCCTCCCGACCAAATCCACGAACCATCGGGCTCGAAAATCATCCTGGGAAGTCTTTCCAACGCAGCGGCGGCTTGTTCCCAGCTACAGGTAAAAGGCTCGCCGAAGAGGTTCGCGTGGAATTGCAGCATTTTTAGACCTACCGGGGGCGGGGACGCCCCGGCTCGCATTATTCTTGTGACCCGGGCGGTCCTCCGCCCCGGCGAGTTAATCCCGCGGAAGGTTGTGCCCCATTTTGTCGCGTTTTGTCGCCATGTATTCGGCATTGTATTCGGTAATGGGTCCAACAATGGGCACCTGATCCACCACTTCCAAGTCAAATCCCCCGTAGATAAACGCGTCCGTCTTTTTGGGGTTGTTCGTCAACAGACGCACACGGGTGAGCCCCAGGTCTTTGAGCAATTGGATTCCGATGCCGTAATCACGGGAATCCGCCTTGAAACCGAGTGCCAAATTGGCCTCGACAGTATCGAGTCCTTCGTCCTGCAATTTGTAGGCCTTGATCTTGTCCACTAAGCCAATCCCCCGCCCTTCCTGTGGTAAATAGACCAGCACCCCGCATCCTTCGCGGCTAATCATGTCCAAGGCCATGTGCAATTGGTCCCCGCAATCGCAACGCAGCGACTCGAGCAGATCGCCCGTGAAACAGGAAGAATGCAAACGCACCAATGGGGCAGCTACTTTGGTCGGGTCTCCCAACACATAGACAATCGGTTCTTGCGATTCGTACTTTACACCGTAGGCGATAATCGTTCCCGTGCCGTAGCGACTGGGGAGCTGCGCCTCCGCTTGGCGGTAAACCAGTTTTTCTCGCACCCGCCGGTAGGCGATCAGTTGTTCGATGGAAATAATGGGAAGCCGGAAGTCAGCAGCAAATTGCAACAATTGATCCCGATTGGCTCGGTCACCGCTTTCATTGAGGATCTCGCAGAGCACTCCGGCAGGCAGGAGATCCGCCAACCGTGCCAGATCGACGGCGGCTTCCGTGTGACCGGCGCGTCGAAGCACTCCTCCCTCTTTAGCCACCAAGGGAAATAGGTGCCCAGGACGATTGAAATCAGCAGGAACACTCGTCGGGTCACAGATCGCTTGGATGGTCTGGGCCCGCTCGCCGGCAGTGATACCGGTCCGCGACGTACGGTGGTCAACCGGCACGGTATAATTGGTCCCCAGCGGTGCGGTGTTTTGCTCGACCATCGCTGAGAGTTGCAGGCGTTGGCTCACATCGGGCAAGATCGGCATGCAAAGCTGCCCGCGACCATGCGTGATCATGAAATTGACCGTCTCGGGGGTGACTTTCTCGGCTGCAGCAACAAAGTCCCCTTCGTTTTCTCGGTCTTCGGCATCGACCACCACGATGATTTGCCCCGCTTTGATAGCAGCGACGGCATCTTCGATACTTGAATACTTGCTTGGCACGGGATTTAGTTTTCTGAAAAACTTGCGATTGGTTCGGAACTCGCAGGGTATTATAAGGTTCTTAGGGGAGTCGACCAACCTGCTGGAGAAGAGGCCTTATGAGATTTCTGCTCGTTTTAGTGTGCGGTTTCGCTCTCTATGGCGTAAGTAAGCCGTGCCGTGGCGAAGAAGTTCTAAGCGACTACGGAAAGGTCTACGTCGAGCGAGATTCCGGGCCGCTGAAGGCCGACACCTACCTTCCCGCCGGCAAAGGACCCTATCCAGGGGTCTTAGTTGTTCACGGCGGAGCTTGGCATATGGGTAGTCGGGCACAATTGTCGGGGATCGCTCGAGAACTCGCCCAACGGGGATTTTGCGCGGTTGCGATCAGCTATCGACTCGCACCCCAAGACAAATTTCCAGCCCAAATTGAAGACTGCAAAGCCGCTGTTCGGTGGATGCGCTCTCACGCCGAGCAACTCAAACTCGATCCCCTGCGGATCGGAGGGTTTGGCTATTCTGCCGGTGCCCACTTGGTGACTCTTATGGGCACCACCGATAGCAGCGATGGACTGGAGGGGATTGCCGACCCCGAGCATCAGCCAAGTACCCGCCTACAGGCGGTCGTGGCGGGGGGTACCCCCACTGATTTTCGCACCATCCCTGAGAGCGATAGGTGGCTGAGCTTTTGGCTCGGAGGAACACGCGGTCAGGTCAGCGAGCAATATCGCTTGGCATCGCCCGCAGCCTTCGTCACCGTCGACGATCCACCCATGTTCTTGTTCCACGGAGAGAATGACGAATTGGTACCCCTGGTGAGCTCCCAATGGATGGTGAAGCAACTCCAGCAGTCGGGGATCACTTCTCAGTTGTATGTCGTGCCCCAAGTAGGACATATCGCGGCAGGCATGGACCGCTCGGCCGTGGAAAAGGGGATTGCCTTCCTCGCCCAACAATTGCACGTCACGGGAGTACGATGAACACCACAGGCAGCACGCTCTCCCCCCTGTCGCGCGAGGAGTATATCGAGCAATCCCACTTCTTTGCCGTGTTGGCCGAGAGAATTGCCGAGGGAGATCCAGCTCAAGAAGTCCTGGCCTCGATCCGCGAGCAAGTGCTAGCTACCACAAATCTCCCCCTGGCCATTGATTTCCTCCTGGCGGAACTGCGTCATCAGGGTGCTTTCGCGGGGGGAATGCAGAAACTGTCCCACTATTTCACTCCCTTTCAGTGTTATGTGATGAGTGAAGCTGAAAACGACAAGCGCCGCTTCGATTTGCGGATCGGGCTCGAAATCCTCTCCCGGGAAGCCAGTTATCGCGCTTCCGAACACATGACTCGTGCCGGATTATTCGTTTTCCAATTCGAATCCCTCTGCCGCAATCGCTTGGGATATGACCAAGGGCTCGATGCCATGTCACGTGATCCCACCTATGACTCCGTCTGGAGCGAATGGCTGCTGACCGTCCGGCGACAGATCGGAATGGTCGAATTGGCCGACTTGATCTATGTCCGGAGCGAATTCTACCACCACCAGCAAGATCGCATGGCGGGCCGGATTGCGGCAACCGCGGAGCCTAGCCAAGAATCTCCCGAAAAGATTCCCTCGGGTACGGTTCTCTTTGGACTGCAAGAGGGTCGGATTGCCTGGGCCAATCGGCGTAAGGAGCCATTACTACTGTTTTCCGCACTCCATAGGCATTTAGATTATCCGGCGGTGCCCCGGCCCGCACAGCGAGACCCCGAGGAGCGTTTGCTTCCGGTGCTCGCGCGTCGGATCGAGCAACTCGAAGCTCGACTGAGGCTGGTGGAAGAGGAACAGCGTGGTGGGATCGACCTGACGCGATTCTATGGCCAGGATCCCGATAAATCGTCGCCATCGCAGTAGTCTCCGAAAATGCTGGAATTCAGCCTGGTTTTGCCGTTCAACTGGTTGGGTTTGCATGATAAATTCGGGAAAGCATTGCGACGACAAGCATGACCAGCAGCAGAGTTGAACGGTGATTGTAGGCGGAATTGACGGCTGCACTTGCCCTGATTGGCGCAGTGCGGTATCAGGCACAGCCATGATGGCATTGTCACTATCGTCCACCGATTACAACATCGCACCGATTTGCAGACCAACTCAGTGCCCATTTGAAATTAGCGATCTCTCCCCTGAGATCTAATCCTCAGAAAGCCGCGACACGTGAGTTTTCATCTGAGCCTCAACACCGAAACGGTGATGACAGCCTACCCCGACGATCCGATCATCGTCGCGCCCGACGCAACCGCCAGTGAAGTAATGCTGCTCATGCAGATTCACAAGTCGGCCTGCGTGCTGGTGTGCGAAGGTGGGAAACTCGTGGGGATCTTCACCGATCGTGATGCACTGCGCTGGATGGCTTTGCAGTCTGCGGCCAATGCGAAGTCGCGGAGCGACCAACCGATCGGAGAACTGATGACCGCGCGACCTGCCTCGCTCTCGTCCACGACCTGTGTGGGGGAAGCGATTCGCAAGATGTCCGCGGGCCGCTACCGACATCTTCCCATTGTCGATGGCAATCAACTGGCGATTGGCGTTGCCAGTGTGAATGGTATCGTCCGCTATTTGGTGGAACACTTTCCACAAACGATTTACACCCTACCCCCGCAGCCAGGAAAGGTTCCCAGCGAGCGCGAAGGAGCCTGACCAATCCACCCCGATCCGCAATCATTTCTCCCAGTATTATTTTGAATTATTTTCTTGCATAACTCATAAAGGACTCGACGCCTAAGATGGCCACAGCGACTCCCACCAAAACCGTTTCCGACCTCATTGATGCAACCGTGCGATTTTGCGGCGACTCGGGCGACGGCATGCAGCTTGCCGGTACCCAGTTCACCAACACCTCGGCCCTGCTGGGGAACGACGTTGCGACGTTTCCCGATTTCCCCGCCGAGATTCGTGCCCCGCGCGGAACAAAGGCCGGGGTCAGCGGATTTCAGGTCCATTTTTCTAGCACCGATATCTACACTCCGGGTGACACGGTGGACTGCCTTGTGGCGATGAATCCCGCCGCACTGGTGACCAACCTCATGGACCTCCGTGAAGGGGGAGTCTTGCTGGTCAACAAGGACGCCTTCGATAAAAAAGGGCTCGAACAGGCCGGCTACGATACCGATCCACTCACCGACGATAGTCTCGGCAAATATAAGATGCATGCCGTCGAGATGACCAAGCTGACCCGCTTGGCTGTCGAAGGACTTGGGCTGAGCCAAAAGGATGCCGACCGCTGCCGAAACTTCTTCGCCATGGGCTTGGTTTTCTGGTTGTACGATCGCTCCTTGGATCCGACACTGCGCTACATCGACAGCAAATTCGGCAAACTACCCGGCGTGGCACAGGCGAATACCAATGCCCTCAAAGCGGGCTATCACTACGGCGAGACCGTCGAAGCGATCCCTACGCAGTACCATGTAGGACCCGCCAAACTTGAGTCGGGCACCTACCGCAATATCGAAGGGAATCAGGCCCTGGCCTGGGGCCTGCTGGCCGCCGCCGGGCAGTCGAACAAGCGCCTCTTTCTGGGCGCGTACCCCATCACTCCCGCGAGCGACATCCTGCACTTTTTGTCGAACTACAAGAATTTCGATGTGCTCACCTTCCAGGCCGAAGACGAAATCGCCGCCGTGACGGCGACCATCGGGGCGGCGTTTGCTGGCGAAATGGCCGTGACTGCCAGTAGCGGGCCCGGCATCGCGCTCAAGGGCGAAGCCTTGGGTTTGGCTGTGATGACGGAGCTCCCGATGTTGGTGATCAACGTCCAGCGCGGTGGCCCTTCCACCGGTCTACCGACCAAGACCGAGCAAGCCGACCTGTTCCAGGCGATGTACGGCCGCAATGGAGAGTGTCCGATGCCGATTCTTGCCGCCCGGAGCCCGGGGGATTGCTTCTACGTGGCACAAGAAGCCTGGCGGATTGCCACCCGGTTTATGCTCCCT
>CALMBE010000315.1 GCA_937860165.1 uncultured Planctomycetaceae bacterium | reverse complement strand
ACGGATAGCACGCAAGGACTTCGGAAATATCCGTATTGACTGTTCAGGTACCGGTCAGATTATGCGCGACCCGTGAACGGTTACCCCAACCCGACCTCTTCTTCCAGTAAATCTGAGAAATCCAGCTTCGCCCTTGTATTGGAACTCTTCATCGAAATATGCTGCTAGAAGTCTGCATTTCCCGCTTGGTCCGATCTCTTAGACAGCAATTTGCAGCAGATTAACAAGGAGTGGTGCGATGTGCAGTGTTTACCAATTCGTCGGTCTGATGCTGATATTGCTTGCCAACCACAGCAACCTCGCCGCGCAGGATCCCACGGCACCCAATAGCGACATCCTCACCGAGCAGCAGTGGACCCAAGTCGACCGCTCGATCCAGCGGGCCCTCGCGTGGCTTTCAAAATCGCAGCAACCCGACGGCTCATTTCCCACACTGCCAACGGGCCAGCCTGGCGTAACCGGCTTGTGTACCCTGGCCTTTCTGGCCCATGGCCATACCCCCGGCGACGGCCAGTACGGCGCCCAGGTGGAACAGGCGATTCAATACATCGCCAGCCGCCAAAAACCCAATGGCTTGCTGTCTTTGATCGGCCCCATGGGCACGGAGATTTCGCGCAACGTCAGCCACGATGTGGGTGAAGTCGTCACTTATAACCACGGCATTGGAGCGCTCACGCTCAGCGAAGTGTATGCCTCGACCAATGAAACCACCGCACGTGAAATCGAACAAACGATCGAGCGCGCGATCGAGGCGACCCTTACCATGCAACGCTGGAAAAAACTTCGCCCCGATGACAAAGGGGGTTGGCGGTACATCGACTTGCACTACACCGACGGGGAACCAGTCGATTCCAATCTCTCCAACTCCGTTTGGCAGCTCCTGTTCCTCCGCTCCGCCAAGAACGCCGGCTTCGATGTCCCGAAGGAATCGATCGACGAGGCAGTCGAGTTTATTCGCCGCTGCTTCAACCCTCGCTACCAAACATTCGCCTTGATGCCCTCAGATCGCGATCACCGCACCCGTGGCATGTCCGGGGCAGGCGTGATTTCCCTGGCACTGGCCGGACTCCATGACTCTCCCGAAGCCCGCAAGGCCGGGGATTGGATCTTGCTCAATGGTTTTGACAAGTACAATGTTGTTGAACCGTTCGGGCAAATCGGTTGGCTCGATGATCGCTACCACTACGGCGTGTTTTACTGCACCCAAGCCAGCTATCAACTCGGCGGAAAGTACTGGGAACAATTTTTTCCACCCGTAGTCAAGGTGCTGCTGGAAAACCAAAATCCCGACGGTTCCTGGGACGCCGAGAGTCACACCAGCGATATCAAATTTGGAAACACCTACACAACCGCCTTGATGGTGCTCGCCCTGGGGGCACCCAATCAGTTTTTGCCCGTGCTGCAACGATAGAACTTTCTCCAACGGGCCAATCGGGCAGCCCCGCAGAATCTCGCGTAACCTCCGAGGAAACAGGGGGGTAGATGCCCTTCGGTCCGATCTAGTACAATGCCCTGCACACCACAAGCTTCCTTAGCTCAATTGGCAGAGCAACTGACTCTTAATCAGTTTTCAAGTGCCAAAAACCCCGAAGAAAACGCAA
>CALMBE010000314.1 GCA_937860165.1 uncultured Planctomycetaceae bacterium | reverse complement strand
GTGCTTGCAGGAGCGGAAGACCTGCAAAAAGCACGAGAGTTATTTGGACGATGATCGTTGTTTCCGATACATCGCCTCTCAACTATCTATTGCTCATTGGCAAGATTGATTTGCTTCCGAAACTGTTCGGTGAAGTCTATGCGCCAACTGCTGTGATGCAGGAGCTCTTTCATCCACACACCCCGGAGTCTGTTAGAAGCTGGGCAACGTCTCCCCCAGAGTGGTTGTTGATCGCTTCTCCGTCGCAGGGAATCTCAATTGCCGCTAACCTTGATCCCGGCGAAAAAGATGCAATCTTACTTGCGCTTCAACTGCAGGCACAAGCGATCTTGATAGATGAACGAAAGGGGCGTCAAGTCGCCAATTCGCAGGGACTTCGCACGTTGGGAACAATCACCGTACTGGAATTGGCCGCCGAACAAAGATTGATCGATCTGCGTACTGCCCTGATCGCGCTTCGGAGGACATCGTTTCATGTGGCGGACAACCTCATCGAGGCCGCTCTCGAACGCGATTCTACCCGCAGACTTGGGGAATAGCCGACAATTCTAAGGGGTCGGGAGTCTTTTTCGCACTCGATGACCACCTTCCCCTCCCACCTTCCCCTCCCCCTCAATACTGTGTCCTCCTCGCTCGGCAATTAAATTTTCCACGCAGAGTCGCGGAGGCGCAAAGTCTCTCTGGCTCCCTCCAGCTTTATTTGCGACTCTGCGCCTCAGCGTCTTTGCGTTTTAATTCTCGATTTTGCACCCCGACGGTCATGGTTGACAACACGGGGGCGACTTTCGGCAACGAGGTCGAGCGGTACAGATAACCTGGAAAACTACAGCGTCTTGGCAAAGCTTGAGGACGATGACGAGTAGGCCGGCGCCGAGCCGTAGTTTTGCGGCGAATTCGGGCGTGAGGGGGCATTTTCTAGTGGCAAGTCCCCCAGAATCAGTTAGAGTGAGGAGATCGGCCAGGCGGCTCCGGGTTCGAATCTTTCACTCTTATAAGGTATGTGATCCATGGAACAATTGCTCCCGATTCTCATTCAATTGATCGGTGGTGGCGCGGGCGGAAATATCGCGGGCACAATCCTCAAGAATTTGCCCCTTACCAAGATCGTGCAGACGGTAGTGGGATTGATCGGCGGAGTCGCAGGTGGCCAGTTGGCGGGTTTGATCCCAGCACTGGAAAGTGTGATAGGTGGTGGCGGCGCGGGAGGAATCCTGGGCAACGCCGGGTCTGCGGGCATCGGTGGCGCCATCTTGACCATCATCGTCGGCTTCATCAAGAAGTCGATGGCCGGCGGGGCGCGGTAGAAATCAAAATAAGAGCACCACTAAGTCACAAAGAGCACCAAGGAATTATCTCAAACCATTGACTTCCGACGAGTAGGCAATCTTGCGAATCGTCCTGTCGATTGTTTGAACATCCTTCGTGTCCTTTGTGGCATAGTGGTTGATCTCAATCTAATCAAGCTCTACTGGTGCGTGTTGCCAGACGCGGACACATCAGCGATACTCGAACCTTAACCGGTCCGGTAGCTCAGTCGGTTAGAGCAGGGGACTCATAAGGGCAATTAGGGTGTTTTAACTATACAGCAGAAATCCCGAGAATAGCTTGTTTTACAGCCTCAAACCCACTTTCTGCCACTTCTCAAAACAAGTGTACAAAGGTTCAGAAAACAACCATAACGGGTGTCGTGACACCAGCACTTTCGAGCCATTAGATTTTGAGCCGTTGCCTTTGGTGTCAGGTGTCGGGAGTCAAGGTGTCAGGTGTCAAGCATTACTATCCCACGATGCCCCAGCTTTGGCCACGGACTCGCGGCTACCCGAGTCGAGGGATACCCACGGGGAGAATAAACCGGCCATCGACGTTGCGTCAGGATTCGCGTCTACCGCCACACGGGTGTCGAGAGTCGAGAAGTGATACCCGGCCTTAGAACGCGAATTTCGGCTTGTGGTGCGGGGTGCTGGTTTTCAGCGGGAAAACGGCACTTTCCCCAGAATTTTTGTCTCCAATTGGAGACAAATTCTCGGAGACCCCGGCTATCTTTGCTACGGCTTCACGGGTGTCGATGGGCTGAAGCGCTTCCGCAGAATTCTTCGGAAGCGCTCTCTTGTCACCACCACCCGCCCGCCGGATCATCGCATCTAAGGGCCGATATGGCGTCCCTGATGGCGAGTTGCGGAATCAGCATCATTCCC
>CALMBE010000313.1 GCA_937860165.1 uncultured Planctomycetaceae bacterium | reverse complement strand
CATGACGGCAGCTTCCCCAGCGAACGAATCCACCCGAGGTTGCAAGCGGCTTGCCAAGTCATCAGCGTGGGACAACGAAAGCCCGAGCACTACCCAACCGGCGAGAAATGCCCCGCGGAAAAAGGCGCGGAACGGTCGGAGTTCGATTCTCGGTGCGCGAAGGTAGGTCGTTAACAATTCTGTAACTCCAGGTTCGATTTCGCATTATTGAGGAGTGAAACGCCCGACCCGGGCAATTGCGGATAGTAGCAAACGCCTCGCTCGACGCGGACTCCCGTGGCGATGTCGGCCGCCAAGAGTACTGCCCCATCCATGTCGACATAATCCAAGAGAGGCAAGAGTTGCGCAATGGCCGAGATGCCGACAGTCGATTCCGTCATACAGCCAACCATGACCTTCAGGCCGAGCTTTCGCGCTTGAGCAATCATTCTCCTGGCCGGGGTCAGGCCACCGCACTTGACAAGTTTGATGTTAATCCCGTGAAAATGCCCGCTACACGCCGCGACATCCGCTTCGGTGATGCAACTTTCATCCGCGATGATTGGCAAGGCCGATTCTTGATAGACCTGCTGATAGCCCACCCATTCACCGGCGGGGAGCGGTTGTTCAATGAATTCGACATTCAGTTGTTTCAGTTCGTGCGACATGGCAATTGTCTTGTCCACATCCCACCCACAATTGGCATCCACGCGGAAAAAAGCGGTGGTGTGTTTGCGCAGCTCGCGAACGATTTCCAGATCGTGATCCGTGCCTAGCTTGATCTTGTAGATCGGCCAATCCGGCATTTCCTGCAACTTGGCCACCATCACGTCGATGGTATCGATCCCGATTGTAAAGTTCGAGAGCGGGGTGCAATCGGTACTCAGTCCCCACAATTCGTAAACGGGTTTTCCCTGTTGCTTACCCCACAGGTCATACGCAGCTTGGTCCAAGGCACACAGGGCAAAGGGGCAATCCTGCAATTGGGGGGCAACGGATTCCCACAGTTCCGGCGGATCAAAACGATCAAGTGATTCCACAATTGGCCGCACGCGGGCGAGACCCTCGCGCATCTTGTCGAGAGTCATGCCGTAATAGGAATTCGTCGTGGCTTCTCCGAATCCGTGCCGTTGGCCATCGGAAAGTTCCACGATCAAAGTTGGCTGCACCTTGGTAGATTCACGCGAAATGGTGAAAGTATGCCTCAAGGGCAAGTCGAAAACATGCGTTGACAGTCTCACCAAAGTATCCGCAGCAAGGTGTTGATTGAAATGAGTTAGTTTTCGAGGGCAACCGCACGCGAAGCGGCGGAACCGTCGTGTTAGGCGTTCGTTGCCACGGGCATCATTTGCTGGACGGCCTGGAGCATTTCTTCGGGCCCGTGACGAATTACATCGCAGACCGGCAATCCAAGTTCCTGTCGAACGCGTTCTCGTTCGAGTTCGGCCTCGGCGACCGACACCTTCCGCGAATTCATGGCGACCCCGATGACACGGGAAGGAACCATCAGATTGGCCATGGTTTCATAGACCTTCACCAATTGGGCCAAGGGTTTGAGTTGCAGGTGGTCCATTCCATACACCGCTTTGCGTCCGACTTCGTAACAGAGGATCATGCCGTGTGGCATGCATCCGTGCAACAATCCCAGGGTGACCCCCGAGTACCGCGGATGGGAGATACTCCCCTGCCCTTCGATAAACAGCACGTCGTTGTGTTGGTGGGCTAGGATCATTTTTTCGACAGCGCCACTGACAAAATCCGAAACCACGCAGTCGATGGGCGAGCCATCGCCCTCAACCATGATGCCGGTTTGCCCTGTAGCAATGAATTTGGCTGTAACACCCTGACTCTTCATGGCATTGGTAAGCTCTAGTGCCACGAGCATTTTTCCGACACTGCAATCCTGTCCGACCGTATGAATTCGGAGGCATTCCTCGCGAATATTTAGTCGATGGGCAACGTCGCGTTCGTTGTTCTTGCGAACATCGAAGATTTGCACCCCTTTTGCCGCTGCCGCCTGAGAAAATTCCGGATCGATACTCAGGAACTCATGAAGGCCCGATATCACATCCATCCCTCGGTTGATCGCGGCCAGGATAACGGCTCGCCATGGTGGCGGAACTCTGCCGCCGGACGGGGCAATCCCCAGCATCAAAGTGTTGGCCGTTGGAGCATCCTCCAACTTCCCCACGATGGGAATCGAACCTCCAACTCCCAGCAACTCTTGAGTGGTCTTGCCAGTTTGTGTCGAATCCAGCAGGGCAACCACCTGCTCGGGTCGATACCGTACCACACAGGTAGCCGTCTTGCCGGTCACCGGCTCCGTGTGGCCTTCGGTGAGAATGATCAAGCGCCTACCCGAGAGTGAATGGTGAGAGCCGTTGTTCGAGATTTGAGCCATGCTACGTTCCACTTACGACGCTATTGCGAATGAATCCACAGACCCCAGAAGGACAGAAGCCTTCCTCAACCAACATCAAGTGTAATACCTCTCACCAGTTACGTAAAGTGATGAGCAAACACCCGGTCACGAAACAGGGGCACGATTTCGCGCACCCCTCTCATGCTAACGCGCACTGGGGTGTTTTATGCCTTCAAGTGCGATGAATTCCCACATAGGTACTCCGCCAGTGCCTCTTGCGAACCATACACATCGCTAAAGGTACCTATTCTTTCCGAGGCAGCGGAATAACTTTCGAGGGCCACTGGCGATCCAAGCGATACTAAAATATAGTCGCGTCGGCTGATTAAATCACGCACAAAATTATCTTGTTCAGGCAATAGACCGAACCGGTGCCAGGCTGCCGGTTTGACAACCATGGCGATCACGACCTGTTCGGTTTCAAGTCCCTGTTGTTGGATTCGGTCGTAGTCGACTGTCGTCGAACTGGGGGGCAGTTCCACATACTGGCACTGGGAAAAAAGATTCTTCACAAAGGCTCCCAAGGGGAGTACGGCAGGATCGAGATGCGTTTGGTGTGGACGCAATACGACTACCAATAGCCTCTTGTTCTTATCGAGGGGCAAGTGTGTGCGTTGAGTGTCCGTTGTTTGAATCGCCCGCCGGGCCACCAACTTGGCCAATTGCTTCGATTGGTCGAGTGCCAAGCTAAGGAACAATTCAAAAATAACTTCGGCACTTATCGCTTCGTGCGGCCTGAAAGCATTTTTACCACGGAGCCACGGAGGTCACAGATTCTGCCGAAGAACCATAAATAGACGAGACTGCAATACCCCATGATTGTAGGAGAAAAAACATTGCTGAGCAATATTCTCGGAATTTCCGGGACTCTGCTGTTCATCTCGCGAAGCCCCATAGAGGCGGGCTTTGCGCAAAAATACAATTCTGTGGAGCCCGATCAATTGAAATGGCCCTGAGAATACCGAGTGGTTGATAACATGCGACAAGCCACGAGTCGGAGACTCGTGTTACTCTGAAGTCAACACGAACTTGTGAGAATAGACGTGTGGCTCAGCAGGAGCTTTGTCCTCACTAGGTGGAGAAAAACGCTTCCAAGAGCTTACGGGCGGCAGCTTCCACTGAGATCGAACCCGCGACAACTTGCGATTCCAGTTCGGAGCGCAGCGCCGCGACTGCTGGGTGCGTATGCATCGATTGCAGCAGTCGCTCCTCGACGATGTTCCATAGCCAATGCAGATTCTGTTGTTGGCGACTGGCAGCCAAAGTCCCTGCGTTCTGCAACCGCAAGATGCGTGCCTCGACCGCTCGCCATATCGGCTCGATCCCTTCGTGTTCGCGGGCGCTACAAGTGAACACGCTCTGATCCCGAGAACCTCGCGTGCCGGAGATCGCCTCGAGCGCATTGCGGTATTGGTGGGCTGCCACCTCACAGACATTGCGCAAGTCGCTATCGGCCTTGTTCACCACCAGGAAGTCGACGACCTCTAACAGGCCACGTTTGATGGCCTGCAGTTCGTCTCCACCGGCCGGCGAGACCAGCGCGATCAAGCAGTCGGTCATGTGCGAAACATAGGATTCCGATTGCCCCACTCCGACGGTTTCGATGAGGATCATATCGAATCCCGCGGCTTCGCATACGAGTAAACTTTCGCGGGTTCGGCGGGCAGCACCCCCCAGGGTGCCAGAAGCCGCCGTCGGGCGAATGTACGCCGCAGGCTCGGCCGCTAGTCGCGGCATGCGGGTCTTGTCGCCGAGGATGCTCCCACCGGTGACCCCGCTCGAGGGATCAATCGCCAG
>CALMBE010000312.1 GCA_937860165.1 uncultured Planctomycetaceae bacterium | reverse complement strand
ATCACTTTTTCACTTTGGGGTGCCATGCCCACGCTGGTACTCCGGCGTGGGCATGGCACCCCAAATAACGCTTCGATAAACCACCAGGATCATCGACGGCACAAGGATCAATAATTGGCACTTATCAAGCGATTGTCGGTTTGGATGGTTCAATTTGCGGGGAGCGGACCAGCCGTTTCTTAAACCATTGGGCTAGTTGCACACTCTGCCATCGCCAACAATTCCAGGGTGAATAGGTGTATCGGTAACTGGCCAGTGTACCGGTGCGAAATCGCGATTTGAAATCGTATTCGCCGATCCCCAGATCCATTTGAAGATCCTGGCGGTCGAAGGAATCTTCCAAGAATTGGGCCAGCAACACTTTGCCCACGCCCCAATCTCGCATCTCTTGGAGATAGCCCATGCGGAGCCCAAACAGTTCTCCGTGGGAATGGTAGTTGTATTGAAATGCGACCGCTCGACCCGCAACTCGCAAGAGAGCCAGATCGACCATTCCCAGTCGTGAGGCCACGCTGTGGCTTTCTCTGAGGAACGGCAGCACACTCTCGTGGCACAGCGTGTTGCCATCGGTAACCGAGGCTTGCCAAGTTCCCCGAGAGACCTCGACGCATTCATCGAATAAATCGTAGCGTGGGTCGCCATCTCCCGCGGTAGCGGCTTGAGGGCGATGGCGGACAAACTCCACGGGTCCCAATTCAGCCAGATTGCGGGTCTGACGGCGAATCTCGTGCCGCCACTTTTTCGAGAGTTGGTGGCTGAATTCTTCCCAGGTGGAATCGGCGAAGCGAATCAGCGAGCTTTGTTGATAAACACTCTGTTGCGCCCGCCAACCGATAGCCCACATCGCGCGGCCCGTCGCATTGCGATCGTCAACGCCACCCGACGACCAGCGAAGATCCAGGACATCCCAGTCGCGCTGTGCGTCGTGTAAATAGCGCATCGCCATGAAAAGCGTAGCGGACGGGTTAGGTCCCAAGGGCCCATACCACATGCCCCAATCGTTGAGCGGGTAGGTCAACACGCGTAATCGGGCGAGGCGATGCTGTTCCCCGACGATGCACAACGGTAAGATGCCGACGGTTTTTCCCCCTGACCGCAAGATCAAGATGCGCATCGTGCGTTTCTGGCCAAAGTGCTTCCAGAAAGTGACGAACCAATCGTAGGTGTGGAAAAAAGTGGCCCCTGGGGTCTGCTCCCACAGCGACTTCCAAGCCAATTGATACGGCTGAAGATCAGCGAGGGTGGTGATTTCCAGGATTTCGGCCATGGTGAACCTTTGCGACGAGTTGCTTCGTGTCGAACCTACTTGCGGGAAAAGCTCGCAAGGTTTGTGCCAATTGTTGGTGGAACTGGGAAAATGGTACGATGGCAATGTCGGGGACACCTGCAAGGATACGACACGATCGCCCCTCGGAGGGGTGCGTGTGGTGTTTTTGCATCACACTGATTGGAATTTACCTCACAACTTTCAGGATTTATGGGCGAGTGCCCGGGGTAGGTCGGTGGCGAATTCGATTTGGGACGCACTCGCGGCCGGTATTCACGGCAGCGGAAGGCTGGTGGTGGTGGCCCTGACGGGCGGGGGGAGCACGGCCATCGGCGAACTGTTGAGGGTGCCGGGGGGATCTCGGTCGCTCTTAGAGGCGATTGTTCCCTACAGCCAAGCGGCACTCAAGGATTTGCTGCGCGGCGAGCCCGATCAGTATTGCAGCGAACCGACGGCCCGCGCGATGGCCATGGCGGCCTGGATGCGGGCCCGCGCTCTCGCTAGTGAGTCCAATCCCCACACCTTGGTGGGCCTATCGGCAACCGCGAGTTTGAAAAGCGATTTGCCGAAGAAAGGGGACCATCGGATTCAGGTCGCCCTGCAAACCGCCAGCGAAACTGTCTCGTATTCCTTGATACTCGCCAAAGGACTCCGCAACCGAGACCAGGAAGAACGACTCGCCACCGGGATACTCTTGTTGGCCTTAGCCAAATCTTGCGGTGTCCCTACGACAGCGGCCCAACATGAATTCGATTCTCAATTGGGGGAAAGTGAACATGTCGAGCATCGAGCTCAGGCGGCGGATCCTGCTTGGATCCAATTGTTGCTCGGCGAAGTAACAAGCATCGGGTGGCCGACAGGACAAGCACCGTTGCAGCCACAGGTTGTGTTCCCGGGGGCTTTCAACCCATTGCACGCTGGTCACTCTCAGATGGCCCAGATTGCGGCTGATCGGTTGCAACGTGAGGTGGTGTATGAGTTGTCGATCGCCAATGTGGACAAGCCGCTGCTCGATTTTCAAGAAATTGCCGAAAGGCTGGCAGGAATCCGCGAGCTCGATCCGCGCCGCGCGGTCCTGATTACGCAGGCAGCCACGTTTCGTGAAAAAGCTCGTCTCTTTCCTGGTTGCACATTTGTGGTCGGTGCGGACACCCTCGAACGCATTGCCGAACTCCGCTACTACGGCCACGACGAGTCGCTCCGCGATGCCGCCCTCGCTGACCTTGAGGCCGCCGGTTGCCGATTCTTGGTTTTTGGTCGCGAACAGGCAAGTCGATTCCAGTCGTTGGATGACTTGTCGATACCCTTGAGATTGCGGGAACTTTGCCAGGAAATCCCCGAGTCCACTTTCCGATGCGATGTCTCTTCCAGCCAACTGCGGCGAGAATTTGACCGGTAGTGCGTTGGTCGCCATCCGAATGTAGTAGGCACACTCCGTGTGCCGCAACTGACTTGTAAAAAGCACAGCGTTTTTGGCAGGGCCAATTAGTTTTTCACAATAGAGGGTGCCATGGCCACGGCGGTACTCCGCTGTGGCCATGTTTTCTCGACGATTCACATGCCCACACTGGAGTACCAGCGTGAGCATGGCACCCCCAGCGAAAAAGTGATCGGCCCTGCCTTGCTCGCTAACCCCTGCTTGCGGTGACCCGGCGGTGAACTTAAACTGGAGGGCGTTAGGCCGCTTGTCGGCCGTCCCTTGCGGGTGTAGTTCAATGGTAGAATGAAAGCTTCCCAAGCTTTAGGCGAGGGTTCGATTCCCTTCACCCGCTCTCGAATGGATGCGCAAATGTCTGGCACGGGGTAGAATTTTTACCCTATTTTTTCTTGTAGCGCACGAACCTTTGTTTCTCTGACTGGACGCTCGGTTGCATATTCCCCTCGGGAGCCTAGACTTACCACTAGAGGGCTCGCCTGGGGGGTGAGCGCAAAGTTCCCGGATAGTCCACTCAAGAGGGAGGAAAAACTACCATGACCAAGAAAAATTTACTGTTGGCTGTGACCGCCGTAGTTGCCGGTTTGCTTGCCACGGGCTCGCATGCTTGGGCGAGGGGGGATGCCCGCTGCTGCCCACCGCCGCCCCATCAGACCACCCTATGCGTTGCACCGCCTTGCAGTTGCTGCAACACGGCAGTCAACGTGTGTGTCCCCGGTTGCTGCACCGCGCCACCGCAGGTCTGCTGGAAAAAAGGTTTGCTGGGTCGCCAAGTGGGAACCTACACCTGGTGCGATTGCGGTCACCAAGTGAAAGTGGTTGTCAACCGTCGCGGCGAAGTCAAAGTTCGCGGCTAGTGTGAATTAGCTATGAGACATCGCCGAACGCCCAGGGGTTGCAACCCCTGGGCGTTGGTGTGTGATGATCTTTTCAGAGAAACCAAGCCACTACTTTTCCGTCGAGAGTTGCTGGACCTTGCGGTGCCCCACGACGTGGCCAACTCCCGCCCCGGCAATTTGAAACACCGGCTGCAGCGGTTGAGCGAACGCGCCAACTCCGCCACCGACTTCCATGCCGAACTGCGGCTGCAATACCTTCTGAGCTTCGGCCAGTTCTGCAGGGCTAGAATTTTCGCCGAGGTATTCGTACACATCCTGCTTCGATTGATGTTCGTGCTTGAGGCCCCAGATTGGTAGCAACTGCGAAGTGGCGTAGGTCCCCGGATTGTGTCGACTACGCACATCCTTGGCGTAGGCGGCTTGTTCGAGGGCTAGCGCCGGCACGTCCGAATAGATATAGATCGAATTCGTGTACGGATTGTAAGCATCCGCACCAACCAACCGGCCGGGAAGAATCGTGTAGCCGAGCGTAGCCAAGGCACCAATGGTGTACCGCCAGCCAGCACCGACCTTTTTGTTCTGGCGGAGCCTTCTCCATTCGTCGAGCGGTGCATATTGATTGATGCGAACCTTTACCTCATCAATCTCATTTGCCCGCAAGTATTCAGTGAGCTCCGCCTCGGTCTGTGCAGAAATATGGTGGTTGATTACCTCGGAATTCCACAACAATACTTTCTCGGGAATCCCAATCACCCAGCCAATGCCGTCGACAAGAACATTGGGATTGCCACGCTCGACGTCGAACGGGTCTGCGCCCAATTGCCAATTCTCTGGGGAATTCACCGGTTGTTCATAGCCGGCCTGAGAAACGGTCGGAGTTTGTTCTGCCGGGTTCGTCTCCCCCCACGCCACGACTGCGGACCCAATCGAGATTTGCAATACGATGATTTTCAGAACATTTCTCGGGCACCTCATAGCCAAGTTCTCCTGTGAGAATTCCAAGGGCAGCGGAGGAAATGCCTTCGCAGCAGCGCGGGGCAAGAACCTTTTCTCGCCCTTATTAACTCGGCAGAAGAGTAAGGAGAATCTAGGACTCCCAGAAGGGCAGTAAAGTGCTAGCTGTTAGCGGTTTGTCACAAGCATTTCGCGGACATGCAATTTTCAGCCCTCGCTGGAAGCCATCAAGTCCTTGAGCCGGAGAATCTTGATACCTGGAATGTCGCCAAAGTCACGATCATTTGTCAGGAAAGCCGTGGCATTGTGAGTGATCGCCGTTGCCAGTTGGATAGCGTCGGCGACTTTTAGGTTTCTTTCAGCACGAAGTTCAGCGGCCAATTGCGCGATTAGAGGAATCACAATTGAAGTATCGGTAACACTTCAGCCGTCTGAAGCAGTTTTTGGCGGCGGCAGCGGCGGGAGTTGTT
>CALMBE010000311.1 GCA_937860165.1 uncultured Planctomycetaceae bacterium | reverse complement strand
GCCACGGCGGTACTCCGCTGTGGCCATGTTTTCTCGACTATTCACATGCCCACGCAGGAGTACCAGCGTGGGCATGGCACCCCACAGTGAAAAAGTGATCGGCCCTGGCACAGGGGGCCCTTGCGATTGCGCAAGTATTTCGGGGTTCCTGTTCGATTGCCACTTGGAAGGCATCAGGCAGCATGCTTAAAATGCGGCTGAATTTCTCGTCACTTGGAGGTACGGTATGTCTCGTTGGCCCTTGGGAGTTTTTACCAGTCTCGACGCTGGTCTGGGAATCCATTTCGACGTTTTGGCGAAACTTGGAATTCCGACCATCCATCTGCATGCCCCCAATGCCCGCAACCGGAATCCGGAGTCAGCCAACAACGCCTTGGAAAAACTGCGAACCCTCGGCGTCGAAGTCACCTGTGTCTTCGCCGGTTTCGCCGGGGAAAGCTATGCCGATATTCCTACCGTGGCCCGGACTGTGGGCTTGGTCCCGCCAGAAACCCGTCTGGTCAGGGTTACCGAACTCAAGCAGATTGCCGACTACGCCTACTGGATGGGAGTCAAGTCCGTTGGCCTCCACATGGGGTACATCACCCACGACACAGCCAGCGCCGAGTACGAGAAACTACGCTCAGTGACTCGTGACATCTGTGATTATTGCGCCGAGAAGAACCAAGCGGTCCACCTGGAAACGGGGCAGGAACCTGCTGATCTGCTCGAAAAATACTTGATTGATGTGGACCGCGAAAATCTAGGTGTCAATTTCGATCCGGCAAACATGATCCTGTACGGCTGCGGGGAACCTATTCCGGCATTGCGTCGGCTAGGTTATTATGTTCGCAGCGTGCATTGTAAAGACGCCAAGTGGTCAGCGAAGCCCGGCGAGACTTGGGGCACCGAGATGCCTTTGTACCCGAGTACGAAGGCGTGCGGCGAGGCCGCGAGCCCGTTCTCGTAATCTTCGATGAGTTGTTGCTTGTCGTTCTTGGTTAGGGGCATGGTCGACTCCTTAGGCCTCAGCGCCCGAGTGGAAGGAGGCCTCGTCTACGCGAATGCCCGGTCCCATCGTCGAAGAGATACTCACCGACTTGACGTACTTTCCCTTAGCAGCGCTGGGCTTGGCCTTGACCACGGCGCCAATGAAGGCGTCCGCGTTGTCCTTGAGCTGCTCGGCAGAAAACGAAAGCTTGCCAAGCGGCGCGTGAATGATCCCGGTCTTTTCAACTCGGAATTCGACCTTACCTGCCTTGATTTCTTGCACCGCTTTGGCGACATCGACCGACACCGAGCCCGCCTTCGGATTGGGCATCAGGCCGCGAGGACCGAGCACCTTACCGAGGCGCCCCACAACGCGCATCATGTCGGGCGTCG
>CALMBE010000310.1 GCA_937860165.1 uncultured Planctomycetaceae bacterium | reverse complement strand
CGATCCTGACTCCCGCGCCGGTCAGTCCTAAGCCAGCGGAGTTGATTCCAGCGGGGCCGAGGGAATAGCTATCTGCCAGCGCCGTACCAACGAACACAAATATGCATCCAATCGCAATACAATACCAACCTTTGAAGCGAGCCATGATTACTCTCCTTGCTCTGAGACTGTAAATGAAAACGGCCCGCACACGATCCTTCTCGCGACTTCATCGCTCGTTGGACGAAATCCCAGATCAATGTATTTCTGTGGCATCGCAGAACGAATAATGTTCACGCGATATTTTCCGCTCGGTAATTTGCCGAGCGAAATCAGAGCGACATGTCTCGTCATATCCTCAGTCTCGTGAGGGACGAATCGCCAACTCACATTGACGTTGTTTCCTTGACGCTCAACCTTGTGAAGATGAACGTATGACCGTGTTTCATGCGCAAAAAACACTACAGAAACGTCACTCCCTGCGGCAAACGTGTCTCGTGATTTCCTCTTGTCGACGATAACTGCGTGAGCCTCGCGAAGCGCGTCCAAGCCCTTTCCTTGAACCGCAAAAGCTGGTTTCGCTTCTTCTTTCGGTGGAAATCCAAGCGCACTCGTAATCCCCGTCAGTCGCGGGTCTTGTTTAGCTAAACGACCTATTTCCTTCGTGCCCGGTATGTTATTAGCCCAGATTTCCGAGAGTGGTATCTCCATCTTTTTGCCTTTCTCATCGGGTGGCTCGGCGTAGCTGATAGAGCAGCAGAGAACGAACGCTAACAGAGCAAGTAGTCGAACGACCATAGTGCCTCCTTATTACCCCCACGCGACATTCTCTCTTGGTTCAATATAACATGCAAGTTAGTTCCTAAATCCCGTGATATAGCACGATGAGCGTCGCTGGCAAGTCTCAAGACCATTACCAGCAGCAACTCCTTTGATCAAGAGGAAGTCGAGAGTCAAGGGATCAAAATCCAGAGCCAGAGAACTCGTCGAAGCATGATTTCTTTCCAAGCGCTTCAGCGAGTCGTTGAACCACAACGACACGCCGGGAAGAACGAGGAAAAAACCTGTTATTCCCCCGCAAAAGTCTGCTAGTCGTTACATCTTAACCACGGAAGCGCGACTTACCCGCTGGTCCCGCTGCCGGCATCGGCTAGAATGAATCGTTCTTTCTCAGCAGTATCAATTTCGCAGATTCCAGCCGTGCCGGGGGACACCGCGTTGGAAACGGGAAAGGCCGCGCTGTGTTTTCAGTTTCGATATCCCATTCGAGTTTTCGCCCGCACTGTCGGCGGCTGGGGATCGGAACGTTGATAGGGTTGGCGGTGTGGATGTGCGCCAGCGTGTCGCTCGCCGCGGAGGATCAGGCCACGCAGTTCTTGGCGAAGCTCCGCGAGCGCGGGTGGCCCGATGTGGCGCTCGAATATTTGGAGCGCGCCGCAGAAGACCCCCTCGCCTCTGCCGAATTCTTGCAGACCGTCGACTACGAAATCGCCGTTACCCGCTCGGCACTGGCCCGGCAGGCCATCGGCGAAAAGGAAAGAGACTCGCTCTTGGCGGCAGCGGCCCAAGAGTTTCACACCTTTGTGGCCAACAACCCCGATTCCCCGCAGGCCGTGGCGGCTCTCGCGCAGCTTGGCTCGCTGCAGGGTGATCAAGCGATCTCCACCCTGAACCAGGCAGACCGCGTCGCCCCTGGGGCTGGGCCAGAAGCCCAGCAGTTGCGGGATTCGGCCCGCGAACTGATCGATCGGGCCGTGAAGTCGCTCGAACAATTACTGGCGGTAATTCCCGATCGGCTAGCGGGACTTCCCAAGGGGACCAGTGGACTGGGAAACAAGGAAGCCCTGGCACTTCGCCAAGACTTGGAAAATAAACAAGCCGAATCGGGTTTCATGTTGGCCAATTTGAACTACGAAAGAGCGCGGACGTTTGCCCCTAAATCTCCCGAGTGGCAAGAGGCTTTGGAAACCGCCGCCCAGGGGTTCGACGCGCTGGGCCGACAGTACGAGAACAAACTCGTGGGGTTTTATTCCCAGTTGTACATGGGCCGCTGTTTTCAAACCCTCGAAGACTATTCCAAGGCCTTGGATGTGTACGAGGGCCTGATTAGCCAGCCGGTGGGTCAAGCCGATTTCCGTAAGTTGGTGGCCCGGGCCTATCGGCATCGCGCGGAATGTTACCTGGCGCTCGATCTGCCAAGCAAGGTGATCGACGAATGTAGTCGCTGGCTGGATCAATCGAGCGCGGAGGAACGCTCGCAAGGAGAGTGGCTGGGCGTGATGCTGCAATTGGCGAACGCATATCGCACGAAGGCCGAACACGATACCACCGATACCTCGGCGAGTCGTCTGCGGACCGAAGCGCGGAAACTCTACCGCGAGGTCTCTCGCTCCGGGGGAGAATTCCAGGAAGAAGCGCGATGGGCATTGGCGCTTTCGGAGGGGGGCAAGCCCAAACAGATCGAAGTCAAGGGTTTTTCCGAGGCATTCGCAGCAGGAAAAGATGCCGTGGAAGTGATGACCTCCTCGCAACTTGCCGGGCGATTGGCCGCCAATAACAACCCCGATGCCGTGGTCGATCTCGAACGTCAAGTCGAAGAGAATCGTGCCTCCGCGATCCAGTACTTCGCGAAGGCAATCAC
>CALMBE010000309.1 GCA_937860165.1 uncultured Planctomycetaceae bacterium | reverse complement strand
GATGTAACCAGTTGCGTCGGACCTCAAAAACGTCTCACCGTAGGCCGCGCACAGTGTAGCTTCTCGGCGACCCTGCGGTTTTTATTTTCCATTCGATCACTCTATCTCGCGCAAACAAAAACCACGCGGTCGCTGGGACCGCGTGGTTGTGTTATTACTTGACTTCAAGCAGCATTTTCAACTACGGAGACGAAGGATCGTCGTCGTCGCTGAGAGCTATTGGCACGGCAATGGCGGTCGCGATGGCACCGGCGGTAATGATGGGATGCTCGGCAATCCACTGCCCCATGGAAGTGAACGGCCCGCCACCCATTTGTCCACGCATGACATCTTGACCCGAGACCAAATTCAATCCACTGGTCGAGGCCGGTGGTGCCGTTTGTGGTGCCCAGAAGCGGTAGACGCCCTGGTTACCATTAGTTGCCACATGGTACACACCACCCTTGAGGCTCGCCACGCGAAACTGACCTTGCTGATCGGTTGTCACGCGGGCGATCTCTTGGCCACCGGTCCGTACGGAAACTGGAACCATCGACTGCGGCTGTCCTGCTGTGTCGACGACCTGACCGGTCAAAACTCCACCCGCTTGAAGTGCCACGTCTTGTGGTGCAGTTTCAGCTAGAGCGTGGACAACCGAAGTTGTCGGAGCGGCAGAATTCACTTCGGCCAACAGTAATTGCGGTTGCGAGACCATCACGGCAGCAGTCACCCACGAGGCACCCTGCTGCATCAATTTGGAAAAAGACTTGGACATTGAAAAGACTCCCTTTATGCCCCCACCAATGAGATGGGGAAGTTCCTTGAAACGTTACTCGTTCAGATCAATTTGGTATTTGAAGCGGGGGGGAATCCTAGCAATTGGTGTAACCCAAATAAAGGGCAATCCGGCATTCGGCTTTGCACTTTATCGACAAAGTCTCTCCTAGCCCACGAACGACAAACCGACTCGAATCAGTTCGAAGCCGGGGCGTCGTCGTCAGCCACTGCTAGCGGGATTGCAATAGCAGCACCGATCACCCCTGCAGTCACCAAGGGGCGATCCAGCATCACACCAAGCAATCCGCCTCGGCCACCGCCTCCACCTCCTCCAACACCCACACCACTACCACAGCAAACTCCCGTGCCACATTGACCACGGACTACATCGCTTCCGGAAACAACCAGCACGCCAGGTTGTGCTACTGGAGGGGCAGTTTCTGGGGCCCATAACCGATATTGTTGGCTGAAATTGGTGGACACGATCTGGACCGAACCACCTTTTAAGCCTGGAATGCGAAAGTTGCCCTGATTATCGGATTGACCGCGGGCGATTTCACTCCCGTTAGCTACGACCTGAACGAGAACTTCCGATAAGGGTTTTCCCTCGGGACTTGTAACCTGTCCGACCAAAACGCCACCGGATTGCAGTGCGACATCAGAAGTGCGTGTCGTCATATCTTCTGCCTGCACCAAACCAGAAGCAATTACGGAGTAACTCCACAGTATTGCCGTTGTCAACCGAATCCATTTGGTTTTCATAGTCCTAACTCCATTAAAATGCGGCGGGATGCCAAAAGTTGCTTCAGCTAGTAATCAGCTCGTTGGCAAAACATAGCGGAACATCATGCTTTCAATGCAAGCGTCGAAAACGAAATGACGTTGTTCCATGGCTATCGGCAATTCTGTAATAGCGGCTCTAGGCTTACTTGGCAAAATTCGGACGATCCGCAATAGCCGCACAGATGCTAGCTGCGAACGCCCACCACTTTCGGACAGTGGCGGGGGCCGGATGATGGTCCCTGAAGGAGATCCGAAAGATGAACGAATCAGTTTCCGTAACACTTCAGCCGTCTGAAGCAATCGATCAATTGCCGTCAAGCTGGGAATTTGGATTCGATGTGGCAAGTCGCTAGCGAGCCAATGCTAGCTTTGCCAGTCGTGTTCACGTTTCCTAATTTGAAGCCAACTTCAGACGGCTGAAGTGTTACGTAATTTGTAGTTCCAGCGTCCACTACACATGCCCAATAGAGATCACAATCGTACAAAACAACGTCGCCGCAGACTTTCTGACTGTTTTTGACACAACACGATAGCATCCCGTGCCAGGGAAGCATCCAATGTCTCCGAGCGATCCCCTTGGCGAACACAGCGGAGCACTTCTTGAATCTCAGCGGTGAATGCGTTCATCGGGTCCTCGTCAGGGAGCTTAGGATGCTGTACTTTTCCGCCCTCCAGAATTGTCGGCTTCATGAGATAATCTCCCTTTTCACCCAAGATAGCAAACTCGAACATGAGCGTCGCATGTTCCAAGTGAATCTCAAAGCCATGGTTAAAGGGTCGCCCTTGTTGGTCAATTGTGCCGCAGGTCGCACATACGACAGGACCCTGAAGTCCGTAATCGAATTGGCTCTGCCAAAACTGGGGAAGTCCCTCGCGCATGCGACCTCGACAGACAACCGAGTGCGGTTTCCCAAATAATAGTCGGATGAAGTGGGCGTCGTGAACATGCAGATCAAGCATCGGACCACCGACCTGATCCGCCTTCCAATAATTCGCCAACCAGGTTGGTTCGGAGATTACACGGCGGAAGCTTCCTCCCAGAATCTTTCCATACTTTCCGCTGCCTATCGCTTTCAAAGCCCAGGCATATTCGGGGAAGTAAGGAAGCACATGCCCGATGAACAATAGTTTCTGGGCCTGTCGTGCTGCGGCGGTCATGCGATCGCAGTCACGGATGTTCAGTGCCATCGGCTTTTCGCAAAACACATGCTTCTCTGAACGCAAGGCCTTAATCACGACTTCGGCATGTAAGGCCGGTGGCAACGTCACATCGATCATGTCCAAGGAATCGTCGGCAAGCATCTCATCAATCGAGGTATAAGTGGCCACACCCGAGAGATCCATCAATTGGCCCGGAGGCCCAAAGTTTCCTCGGATATCGCGCCAATCTCCCTTGAGCCGCTTTAGATTGCTCTCGCAAAGTGCAGCCACCTTCACGCCCCGTAGCTTGTGATAGGTCAGGTAATGCACCATCCCCATAAAGCCGATACCGGCAATACCAACTCGAATCATGATAAGCACCCTCGGTAAACGATTGATTCACGAGACAATGTGCGGGAGGGTAGCTCGAAAGCCCTGCCCATTCAGCAGCTCTACCAATACCACCTAGCCGGAGGGCCACGCCCTCCGGGATTCCCGGAGGTAAGTGTACCTCCGGCTAGGCCGAATCTTCAACTTGTTTGAGACCCCTCTACTTCTGGGCACGCTTTCGTCGTAATTCCTCGATCGCCTGTGGAAGCTGCGGGTCAACAAGCCCGCGCTCTCCACGACCTTCCTGAGTAATTCTCTGATTCACATCTCGACGGATCGATGGCAAGTCTGCCTGCCAATACCTTTCTTGTTCCTCACGCGAAATTGACTGTGAAGGTCGGACGATACGAAACCCGATGTCGAGGGCTTCGTCGCTGGCAAACCACCAAGGACTCTTGGGTGAATTTGGATCGTAGCTCCGTAGGTCTTCGTCATTGCTCGAACGACGTGCCGCGCTGCGGCAATCGCTGGGTGCTGAGTTGATCGAACCGCCACGCAACACCCGCGGATAGAGTTTCTTCGGCCAGCAGTAAGCCTCCTGAGTGTTGAGCAAGCGCACTGGCAGTGTCGTGTACCAATCGGCCCGATACTCGTCCAAGACCCATTCGGCGGCGTTACCGTGCATGTCATGCAAACCCCAAGCATTGGGAAGTTTTTTTCCGACCAATTGTGTCTCATAGTCAGAGTTGTCTTCGAACCAAGCGTACTTGTCCAACTGGGAAGAACCGTCACCGAAATGAAACTCAGAGTCAGTTTTTGCTCGACAGGCGTATTCCCACTCCGATTCGGTCGGTAATCGATAAAATTCCCCCGTCAGTAAACTGAGCCACTTCGTGTATTGCTTGGCAGCATATTGACTCATGGAAACCGCAGGTTTTTTCGGATCCTCACCCGACTGGAATGAAAAACTAGGATCATAGAGCTTGGAGGGAGCCGTGATCGCGTCGATTTCATTCTCCTTAGTAACCTGGCGGATCCCGTGTTCCTCGAATCCCTCGAAGACTCCGCAAAGGGTCATGAATTGTTTATATTCTGCCCAAGTCACTTCGTATTTGCCGATCCAAAATGGCGCAACTTCGACTTTTATCGGGGGTGACTCCCCTTCGGCATCCTGCCCTGCGCTCCCCTGTTCAAAGGTTCCACCCGGGACGGCAACCATCTCAAAGGAAACCTTTGAACCCAGTATTTCCCGGGGGTAAGACACCATGTACCCATTTTCGACGGGAATCGAAATTGTCTTCGGATCGGCCTGAGACACGATGCCGGGCGACGCTCCCAAGACATTCGTAGAACATAAAAACCCACCAAGCAGGATGCCCCACAACTTTCGCCGATCTGCAAAAACATGATTCATTAAGAAGCTACTTTGGGAGTGGAAAATAGTGTGCTGGAAAAACTTACTTAGGTTACGGTTGATGTTCCCGGGATTGCCACGGTCTCCGCAGGCGCATCTCCCCACTCGTATTTGTCGGGCCCAAGTTTCTCGGTGTTCGAGATGACATCCTCCCACTTCACGTCTTGGCCGGTGTAGGTGCTCATGCGTCCCATGATTGCCAACAGAGTGCTGTTGGTCATGTATCCGCCGTTATTGATGGGTGTGCCGCTACGAATGCTCTTGAATAGTTCCTCGTGTTCCACCAAGTACATACTAGGTTTGGGCCCTGTGTACTTCCATTTCTTCTCGCCCTTGATGCGATTCGTCAGAATTCGGGCAGTCCCCTTGGTCCCGATGACAATTTCATCCACGAAAGCGGTGCAATTATCTTGTTGTCGACAAGTAAAATACACGCGCACGCCACTCGGATATTCATAGAACACGACGTGATGATCGAAAACGCTGCCGTATTTCTTGTCGGTCCGCTGTTGCCGACCTCCGATCCCCATCGCCTGTACGGGATTCGTATCACCGGTTAGCCAGCCGGTCTTATCGAGACTGTGAATCGCCTGCTCGTTGATGTGATCGCCGGAGAGCCACGTAAAATAGATCCAGTTGCGAATCTGGTACTCCATCTCGCTCCACTGTGGCTCGCGACCACGATGCCAGAGAGTGCCGGAGTTGTAGCGGGATTCTATCGCCACAATCTCGCCAATCGCGCCGTCCTGAATTCGCTGAATAGTCTCCCGAACCCCCAGGTCGTAGCGCCAACACAAACCGGAAACGATGGCCAGACCCTTGCGTTGGGCTTCTTCGCAAGTTTTCTGTACGCTCAACACGCCGGGAACATCGACGGCAATCGGTTTCTCCACAAAACAATGTTTCGATTTCTCGACGGCATAGGCCAAATGTTCCGGGCGAAAATGCGGGGGAGTCGCCAACAGCACCACGTCGACTCCTGAGTCAATGACCTGCTTGAAGGCATCGAAACCAGTAAATACGCATTCCGGGGTTACCGAGACCCGCCCCGCGATACTTTCGGACTCTTTCAGTGTTTTCAAGCAAGACGCCGTGCGATCCGCGAACGTGTCTCCAATGGCTACCAAGGTGGTATTCGGATCGGCACTGAGTGCGTCGATTGCCGCGGCAGTACCTCGGCCGCCGCAACCAATGAGTCCGACTTTCAAGACATCCGTACCACCCGCATGGACGGTCTGCGAAACACCAAGGCTGCCGAGTGCCGCGGCAGCAATCGCGGAACTTTGAAGAAACTGTCGACGAGAAGCATATTGATCGTAAGATGTGTCTGACATTGTAACTCTCCAATTAATAAAATCGATTCGATTCAGAAAATGAATTAACACCTATCGCAAGTCGAGGACTTCGGTCATGCGTCGATGAATATCTTTCAATTCCTCAGCCCCGCCCCCCGTCACTTCCGCCGTACACCACCCCGAGAATTGGATTTCGTCTAAGGCCCGCCGCACTTCAGGCCAATTGACTTCGCCATCGCCGATCTTGCAAAATCCGTCTTTCACGCTCCAATCTTTTACATCAAGTTTTACAATCCGGTTGCCGAGCACGCGAATCCAATTCTCGCTCGGGCTAAACTTCCTCACGTTGCCTATATCAAAGTACGAAGCAACCCAGGGGTGGTCAATCTCATCGAGGTAATCGCGGAGCTGTTCGGGGGTTTCACAGAAGCCGTTCCAGACATTTTCGATAAGGATTCTTACCCCGAGTCGGCTCGCCGTATCAAGGACATGTCGAATCCCCGCGATGGATCGAGTCCAGACATCGTCGTGGGTTTCTTGTTCACCATTGACTTGCCCGGGGACAAGCAACACCGAAAACCCACCCATGGCGTGACAATCCTCCAAGGCTTGCCGAAGGTGATTGATGCCCTGCTCTCGAATGCTCTCGTCCGGAGAAGATAGTCGAATCTCCCAGTGTTTCATGTCCACTACGCCATGCACAGGCATCCCTGTTGCCTGGTGGGCCGCGACCACGTCTTCGAGGGCGAATCCATCCAGGGGGCTGATAAGCTCCATCCCGGTGTAGCCCAGGTCCTTGCAGAGCTGGAACTTCTCAGTCACCGAGCCGGGATGCTCGATCATTCCCCACTTAACTGCGGTAAAGAATTTGTCCTTCCGCGACGTCGATGCTGTTACTTCAGCAGCTAAGCCCAGTTGATTTAGGGCAGGAATCAACGCAGCCCCAACGGCACAAGCTGTGGTAGTTCGCAGGAAGTCCCGGCGATTTGAGGATGGAATTATCGATAGACTGCTGTGGTCTAAACGCATAGGTAAATACGATCTGTGTAGAATCGCCCTCTGAGAATTATGAGAATGATAGTAAGTAAACCCCAGGACGAATTCCTAGGTTCTGGGACCACCGTGATTGCAGAAGTCGAAGCAGGTAGCAGAAGTGAGCTCTGCCCAGTTGTCTTTGCCAAGTCAAGAAATCTCGCCCGTCGCCATCGCCATCGGCATCGGCATCGGAATCCCCTGGCTTGTGCGTGGCCCCCGCCACGATTCCATAAGCCGAACTCCAGCGCGGCAGATCACTGTCACCGACGCTGCCATTTTCGTTGAAGTCCCCTCCCAAAAAAAAGGCGTTGATTTGGGCTACAGCCGCCACTTCCGCTGCCCAATAGGTTGGCAATGTGTCCCAGGGATTGGGCAGCACATCCCCCGTTACAAAGATACCTCCCGCGTTCCGAGTCACAGCAAGCGCCAAATCGGTTTGCAGATCGGTGGAAGTCTCCGCATGGACCAAGTGGACAAATTGGGAGCTATCGTAATTGAAATTCCAACTCGAAGGGGAATAGGCCGGATAGTCGCTTCCGAATCCTTCAAACACCATGAAACTATCGACCGTCGGCCAGGTGAGGTACTGTTCGATGGTAGTCGTACCGGGATTCCCCATGACTTCCCACAGAGGATCGATTGCCTTGACGTGGTCGTATATGGACTTGTAATAGTTCAGCTTCTGTGCGGGGCGCGTGTTGGCCATTTCGTCTACAAAGATCCCATCGACATTGTAGAACATATCGTAGCGATCCACATCCGCCAACACGTTGGCAATCGGCCTCGCCCCATAGCTCGTGTAGACATAGCCGATCACCTTCCCACCGGCAGCACGGAGCGAGTTGACCACCAATACATAATTACTATCGACAGCCAACCCTGGACCGTTACCAGGATTCATGATCGCAGTAAGGGGCACCTGCCCGGCGGCAGTATTAAGTTGGCCCCATAAACCCGCTCCACCTCCGCCAGGGTAAAAGTACGCAGGGACGATAATCTCGAGTTCCGCACGTACGGTTTTCACACCGACAGTGGCCGAAGTCAGGGCTACCAACAAGCAGACGACAAAGTTCTTCGGTAGATTGTGCATGGTCTACTAACTGAATTACTAAAAGCTACTCGAATCAGGGAACTAAACTTCGCCGCTTCACTACCAAGGTTCCCAACACAAACAGACCAGCGATTGTTACGGAACTCGGCTCGGGAATCGCTTGAATCGTGGGAGGTGGTCCCGAACTTCTGCCGTAATTCGCTTGCCAATCTGCCAAGTCATTTGCCTGATAGGAACTACCAAACCCACGCTGCCAGACCACAAAGTCCCTGCCGTCGACAAGGGTACGACGTGGTATCCAGGGGTTATTTGTTGTACCACAGAGGGAGGAACAAATCCAGGAGGACTGCAAAGTCAATTGAGGCCTCCCTTGAGTGTCATTCCGAGTGAGGTACTCCGACCGAGGAATCTGATGTAAACCCTTGGCACGTAAGCCCTATCGTAGGTTACTACACACCAGATTCTTCAGTCACTTACGTTCTTTCAGAATGACATTTTCAACTTTGCAGTTCTCCTGACGGCACACGGAGTGTGCCTGCTACAATAACTCACTTTGCAGTTCTCCTGCCCAGACGAAGAGCTGGCTACCCAAGGAGAACTTGTCACGGTAGACTCCATTCAGGTGTGATTTTTTGAGAATAGTTCGCCGAGCGAAACATGATTGAAACTTGGCTGCGATCCAATCGGCGAGTAATTCTACTGGGAAGCTTGCCGGTCCTCGTGACAGCTTTGCTGGGTTGGTGGTTGCATACTGTCGGATCGTCGCCAGGGGTGAAAATCCTTGCGGTTTGCTTACTTTTATTCTCCCTGGGCTTGGGGATACTGTTGGGGATGCAGCTCTTGAGACCTCGAGTGGCTTATGGCGAAGGGCAGGTATTGTTTTATCTGCGTGCCGGTCGACCGATCGCCGTTCCCATCGAAGTGATCGAGGCCTTTTTCTTGGGACAAGGGCCGGCGTACTTGCCCGGAATGCCGGAAGATAAACAAGAGACCATCAATCTTGTCGCGCGACTCTCGCAGAAGGAACCCCAGTGGTCGCATCAAGATGTGAAGCCCGCCTTGGGACGGTGGTGCGAAGGCTACGTAAGTATCCGTGGTACTTGGTGCGAACCCCTGACCAATGAAGTTGTCAGACGGCTGAATCGTCGCTTAGCGGAAGTATCGCGTGAATGGGCTAGCACGAGGCCTGCAGGGGCATCCCCATGACTAACTTCTCACTGGGGCAGCAACGGAAGGGTAGCATAGTTTCTGAAGAGCATCGGGCAATTCAACTGTTGGTAAGTGTTCGCAATCTGACGGAGGCTAAGGCAGCCCTCGAAGGGGGGGCTGATTGGATCGATTTCAAGGAGCCCAATCACGGCACCTTGGGACCAGTGAATTTTGATATTGCTCAAGAGATGGTGTCCTCTCTGGAAGGGACGGTTCCGTTATCAGCGGCCCTGGGAGAGTTTGTTGACTGGCAAGCGAATCCAAGAAGACAGCTTCCTAAAATTCCTGGTGTCCAAGTAATAAAACTCGGATTGGCTGGTTGTGGCGATGATCACTCGTGGGAAGACAATTGGTTAGCCTGTTACGAATTCGCCGCAGCGGATTGCATAGAATTGGTCGCGGTTGCCTACGCCGACTGGCGGGAGGCAAACGCTCCTGACCCCTGGAGGGTGATCGAAATTGCTTCCCGAGTGGGAGCCAAATTTTTCTTAATTGACACCCACGACAAGCGAGCTCGTTCTAGCTTGCAAGTCCTGGAAGCCCAGGTGTTGTCCGCGCTACTTGAATCGGCTGGGCAATTGGGAATGACGACAGTGCTGGCCGGCAAACTGCGAATCGAGGATATCCCCGCAGTAGTAAAAATGGATGTGGATATTCTTGCGGTTCGTGGGGCGGTCTGCCGCACTGATCGAACTGGCGAACTCGACCGAATGCTAGTCAAGGAATTCCGTGATAGCCTTCGGCGGGCAGCCAGGTCGATTGTTTGAACAGCCAAGAACGCCAAAGGTATTTTGGGATAATTTCGCTAGATTCTCACGATAATCAATTTCTCCTTGGCGGACTTGGCGCCCCTGGCGGTTCAAATAATCGACTTCGCAATTCTCCTGGGGTAATCGAAAAAATGCTTGACTATTCTTCAGAATCGGAGATACTCGCGTTCTGCATGCTGCACTCAATTGTGGATCGGCGAGTCTCCGGACTCACGCAACCCCGCAGTTGAGGATCGGATGGATCGTCAAAACCTTCAATGCAGCAGTGAGGCGATTTCCAGAATCCAAATTTGGGGGGGATCGAATCGTGCACCTATCGGTATTGGATGCGATCAAGGATGGCTTGTGGGACTTCGAGCCAAAAGCAATCGAGGAAAATTCCTTCAATGCGACGGGAGCCATGCCCGGAACGAGTGAAAAACTCTCTGTCCTGGCCGAGCGGGTCCAAGCAGGGTTACCCTTATGGCATGGTGGTGACCGTACGGAATATGATGAGAAACGCTGAATCGACTTGAATGGGAGTAAGTGTGCCAAAAGTTAACCTAGAAATCCCCCACGCGCTTCCCCCGGCTGAGGTCAAAGACAGACTACAGCGACTTGCCGAATCGGCTGAAGCTCAGTACGGAACCCAGGTCAAAGACCTTTCTCAAGGTTGGGATGAGAATGTGTTGAATTTTGGATTCAAGACGTTCGGAATGCGTTTTGAGGGGAGCATCGGCGTCGAAGAGAACCGTGTTCTCGTGAGTTGCGACCTTCCCTTCTCAGCCATGATGTTCAAAGGGAAAATTGAGTCCCAACTCAAGGAACAACTCGAACGCCGCTTGCGGGCTTGAGTGTTCTGGGTAATCCCCAAAATTCTGATAATTAAAAATGCCTGCTAGCGCATTTTCTTGCTGTTTCGGATTGATTCTCATCCGCACAGAATAATCGGCACGATCGGACCACGGTCGAATCTTGAGCGTGGTTTCTAGGGTGTTTCGCTTGCCCGACGAGCATGCCACGGTCAACTTGCTTGACTTTGCACTTGGGTAAGCTAATTTTCCGTGCGGTCATAGCGGTACCACCTTGTACCGACATGCCAGGAAGTACGATTTCCACCAAGGCAAGCTCCACGATTTTAAGTTCACATCTTCGACCTTGGTCGACTATTTTCATGAGGTAGGGAAAAATGAGTACACGTGTGTTGGTTGCTGATGATTCAAGTACGATGCGCAAGATTATTCTGCGGTCACTCAATGCCGTGGGAGTCCCCTCGGCTGTTGAAGCGGCCGATGGTGAAGAAGCGATCCGACTTTTTACTCCCGGCGAGTTCGATCTCGTGCTGACCGACTGGAACATGCCAGGCAAGAACGGGTTGGACGTGATCACCGAGATCCGCCAAAAAGACAAGAACGTGCCGATTATCATGGTCACCACCGAAGCCGAGAAATCACGAGTTTTGGAAGCCATCCAGGCAGGTGTCTCGGATTACCTCGTCAAGCCTTTTACCGCCGACACCTTGAGAGAAAAACTCGAAAAGCATGGTTGCTGATCTCTTGTCATCGAAGACCCACAACCGAGTCCCTCGCCTAGCGCGCCCTTTGCCTTTGCAGAGGGCGTGTTCGTTGGGTGGTTACTCGCCGGGCTGAATCAGCAGCTTGTTGCCCGCCAGCCGAAAGCGGAGCTTCGTAGGCGAAAGGATCACCTCGAGCAGTGTTTTCAGGTCGGCTTCGACGACCTCGCACGACACTAAGATCGAGCGGGGATCGCTGTCTTCCGGGAATGAGTCCCGGTCCCAGACCACTTGAATCTCGGCCAGCGAAGCAATCTGATCGATCACCTTCCCAACCGGTTGGTTTTTGAGGCTCAGGCTATAGAGCTTTCTTGACTTTTGTCGGGGGAACTCGCCCTTCGTGGGACCGGTTTTAACCCCTATTTCAATCAAACTCTGAAATCGCTGATGGTCTTCCCATCGACCCCGGAGCACGAGGTGGGGGCCTTCTCGCTTGATTATTTGCGTCAACTCACCCTTGGCGAGCTCTTGGTACGCCCTCCGTGTATGGACGGAAAACGGGTAACGCTTGGCAATCTCCACGGGTTTAGCGATTGGCACTACCCTGCAGGTATGGCCTTCCGCTGAGATTTCGCATGTCAGATCAAAACCCGCCAGCAGCAGCACGACACGGTCGACAAGGGGCAGAGCAGGTAACTTTCTGGCTGGCCAGAGGTCATGGGGAACAAGGCCGGCGGCGGCGAGTTCCAGGTCCGCCTGATTGAGCCAACCTTCCAGCAGTGCACGTGGTTCGCTCAATTCTGGCCAAGCAGTGGGCTCCTCGGCGAGCCATTTTTTCGCTGAGCGGTCAGGAAGCTGGGCCACCTCTTCTTGGGCCAATGCAATCAGGGTGGCAATCTCGCGGGCCGACGCTTTCGGACCTAAGTACACCACGCGGCTTAGGGGGGAGTAACCCAAGTCTTGATTGGCAGTCAATTGCTGGAAGGCTTGGCGAACGGTAGCCTCGCGAAATTCGTAGCTAGCGGTTTGCTGAAGGTCGATTCTCCGGTCAATCCAAATGTCGATCCGCTGGGTGGCACTTAGACGTTCTAAAATGCTTCCTAACTGCTGTCCCTGCCAAGTGGCGGTGAAGCGTTGGTCGAGGGCAGCAGCAATATTGCCGCGATCGGTATTGTTTGTTTGGGACGCCCCCTCCTCCGCTGGGAGGACAATCCAGAGCCCAGTCAGAACGCTATAGATCGCATGTCGCAGCATGGAAGGGTGTCTTTGGCAAGCAAATTATTCAGGAAAAAAACACTTTGGAAAGCTTTTCCCGTTATCCAATGTGTCGGATAGGACTTAGGTAATTCTAGCAAATCCATGTGTGCTACCGAAACTCGGGAAGAATTCCTTTGTCAGGAATGCACTTCTAATTAGACTACAAGCTGGGCGGTCGCACGTCCAATGAGTGTCGGTACCCGAGCGATTCGCGGTACTGCCTGCCTCTGGCACGACTGCCGAGGTTTTCCCGGGGCCCGGAACTCCCCACCAGCACAGTATGTCGAGATCCTCCGCGCGCAGCGTACGGAAGATTGGATTGCTGAACGATTCGGGTGAATCTTCGGTTGCTCTCGTCACAGAATTCGAGCCATTAGTATGGACAACGACTACTCCCAGCGGCCCCTGTTGGTCTATCACTACGAACGGTATTTGGTCGACCAAAATATCGGTTCCTACGTCCGCAGCGTGACTTCGAGTTACACGATTGGAGGATTGGAACGGGTGGTCATGTCTGGTGATCCTGTCGCTCGACGCGGTGCGGTGATTGCCCTGGGACGACTTGCCGACTACCGCAGCAATGGTGTTCTCGGCCGAGCGCTGGTCGACAAGGACCGGGGCGTACGAACCTTAGCGGAACATGCCATTCAGCAAGTCTGGCTGCGAATCGGGACGCCGACACAACAGCGTCACTTGGTAGCAGTCGGTGAACAACTCGAAGAGCGTGAATTCGAGCGTGCCTGTCAACTGGCAACCGCCCTGGTCGACGAAGCGCCGTGGATTGCCCAGGCGTGGTACTATCGGAGCAAGGCATTTTTTCAACTCGAGCAGTACGATGCCGCAACCCGCGATAGTCATCAAGCCCTCGAAGTGAATGCGTATCACTTCCTCGCCGCGTCGACGATGGGGCAGGCCTACATGCAGCTGTCGGACTCGATCTCCGCCCTGGATTCGTTCCGCCGAGCCCTCCGACTGAATCCCAGCATGGAAGAAGTGCGCGCCCAAGTAATTCACTTGCAGCGAACGCTCAAGGATAAGAACTGAGAGCGGCTATCGGCGATTCTTGAGGAAGGCGAGACTGTGAGACCGTGGGACTGTGCCTTCCATTTCCTTCCCCCTGCATCCTTCTCCCTCCGCAATTGAATTTTCAGCGCCGGGTGCCACTGGCCCCGCCAGTATTCTTTAGGAAGTATTACCGACAATGCCGCACATGGACTGTGACGGGCTCTTGCTGGCAAAATTAAGGAGCTCTACTCGGCAAAGGTGTGATCCAATGTTCCGGGATGATAGTGCTTAACCGTTTTGCGATGAGGGAAGCTATGCATGCCGGACTATTGTACGGCAAGAACGTTCTTTCACCAGAGTCAGCCATCGCCGCTTCAGTGGGTTCTCTTCCCATTTCAATTGGTCAAGGCAAAACCAGCCGCACTACGCAAGAGCCAGGCTGGGAAGAGCACTGGCTTGCCAGTGGCACCCGGCGGATTAACTCTCCCCACGGTGGAGTCACCGTTCTCGATGCCATTTTCGGGGTCTTCCTCAGAAATCCGGGCTTTCACATGGTCGTTTGTCGATGCGGAACAGTTGTCGTTCCAATGAAGTTCTAGTTGTGGCGGGTCGCATCCCCATTCGGTCCACGAATTTGTGCAATCCCTGGTAGAAGACCGCGATCCATGGCAGAATGTCCTTCCGAGTGCTAATTGGACCTGTGTTGGAGTCTAGGAACAAGCGTCGG
>CALMBE010000308.1 GCA_937860165.1 uncultured Planctomycetaceae bacterium | reverse complement strand
CGCGGCCACGTTCCAGGCGACGGCGACCTGGCCTTCGAGCCGCTGCTTGACGGTTACCACGTCGATTGGTACGCCCGCCCGGTGCATTTGCATTACCTCGCCGATTGCCGCGCGATGGCAGGGGTCAACGAGGTCGCTAGCTCGGGCCACCTTCGAGAATTCGGCCAGTAGCGGGGGTTCAAGCAGAATTGAGCCAACAATCTGTTGTTCGCTTTCCTGTGCCGCTGGCAATTTGGTAGAATTGTGTTGCACTTGCCGTGCCTCCGTTTTTCGCCCGCTTCCTCCGCCAGAGGGGCGGGCATTTTCATGCGCCGCCGGGGCTGGGGGGGGGGAATACTATCCGGGAAGGTGGGAGAAATAATCTTTCGTCGCGGGATTCGCCTTCCGCCGCCGCTTCGATTCTGGAATCACAAGCCTCGACTGCTCAAATTGTTCGAGCGCGTCGGGGGTGACGCTGTAACGAGGCCGTCGGCAGGTCCGATTGGCAAGATTGAGGGCTTTCAATTCCCCTAATCGAATCCAGCCAATCACTTTGGCCGTCGCCACGCCGTACTTGGCCGCGATATCGGGGGGGGTGAGGTGCCGCTCTACTATTTTCTTTGAGTTCATAAAAAAAACCTCCAAGCACGTTTGTTAAAACATGATTGAAGGTTAAGAAGTGAACCGCATCGAAACCGCATCGAAACCGCATTTTTTCAGTGCGGTTCAAATATCCAGCAAAGTAGGCTGGCCACGAAGAGATATTTCAAGGAGAACGTCGTGATCTTTGAAGAATTTGTTGGCCTTGGTTTGGTGCCCCCTGCAATTACTTGCATCGAGAAAATTTTCGGCGTGATCGTCGGCAACGATAGGGGCCAGCTCTACATATGAGGCGGTTCGATCCTCAGAAAGAAACAAGTGATTAGCAAGTCTCCAAGCCCCCGGGGCCATTTTGTCTTGAATCACTTTCCCATTGTGTCGCCATCTAAAACCATCGACGGGGCCGTCGGCTGGGAGGGCCAGTGGTATTTCCTGATTTTGATCCGCCTCAAAAGCTTTTTCAACCAGCAATTCCTTGGTCGGATGCCACTTCCAAATCAGCCGATCAACCTCTTCCGCCGAAACACAAAACGCGGCCATGTGCCCGAGCGGGTCCTTGGCTTGTGTGGCCCGCATGATATCGAGTAACGGATCGGCGGAGTATTTCGTCTGTTCCGTAATCCACTCAGCGAGGCGGATTCCGAGAGTGGAAAAACCGCTGGGAATGTCGTGAGTCTCGGTTGAATCCCATAGGTCCCGGACCACGTCAAAAAATTCGTCGTGAACCTCTAAGAACTCTTGCCAACTTACAATTTTGGCCATGATTGCACCACCTTTCGTTAAGAGCCGGGCGACTCGCCACGCCGTCGCGGTGGTGCCGACAACGTGCATGGCGAGTCTAAGTGGGAGCTACCCACAAACCCGGCAAGAAGAATTTTCCTACTTCGTTTCCTTCGTGTCAAACAGCCAAGTCCGCACAATTTTGGCCACGTCCTGCAAACGCTCATCGCTGATCCGTTCGCGGTAATGAGCACTCATCGACTGATCGGCATGGCCCATAATATGGTTGACCGCCACTTGATCGCGGGATTCGCCGCCGATTGTCTCGAAGGTATGGCGGAGGGCGTAGAACCCTAGCCTAGGACGATGCAACTTCAGATTATCCAAGAGCTTTCGGAACTCCTTTGCCACGGGGGAATCGGAAGTTTGTTTAGCCCAAGCCCCGCCGTACTTCGTGATGAATACCAAATTATCGTAGGCATCGGTTTTGGGCTTCGGTCGGAGTGCGATGGCTTCACGCAATGCCTCAATCGTTTCGGGCCATAATGGGCAACGCCGCTCGACCGCCGTCTTTGGTCTTGGGAAGTTTACCCAACCCGTTTCTAAGTCCAATGCCGACAATGGCAACGTCCCGCAATCGGTGTTGCCAAACCCGCAATTGATGCCTAGAAAAATCATGGCTTTGAGGGGCTGATCGATAGTTTCAATGAGCTTACGTAGTTCAGCCGCCTCGAACATGAGAGGACCGCTTTTCTGACGGTGTGCCCGCATGATCCGCTTAGCCGGTCGCTTGAATGTCGGACCATATCGCATGGGCTGGTCAATCAATCCCGATTCGTAACCATACTTGAACAAAGTGCGGATATGTTGCACTTCCCTACTCAGCGAATGGGGACCGTATCGCGCTGCCAGCGACTTCCGCAAAGCCTCAAAGTCATCAGCCTGTAGGTCGCTTACAAGCCGCCGCTTACCTAACGCTACAAGCAAGTCCTTGCAGGTGGAGAAATAATCACCAAACGTCGTAGGCCTAATGTCGCCCGCGTCCCGTTGGGCTTCCTTGGCCATAAGAAAGCGATTACACAAGTATTCAACGGTCAATCCGCTACTATTGGCCCGAGGGGTTCGTCCCGCGAAAAGCTCATCCTTTTGATCGAGAAATTTGGCGAGTGCCGCCTCAGAATCAGCCCACTTGCCGAAGTAATGGAGCTTGCCGCGAATCTTCTTGGCCCAGCGTCCCGTGGCATGGGGAAAGAGAGGGAATTGCGGGTAGGGTTTCTCTGGTTTCTCCTGCCTGCTAGAATTGGCCACGTCACTACCCCCAGTGTTTGGTTAAGGTGGTGTCACGACGCCCCGTGGTTAGTCCCCACTGGGCGTCTCTTTATGGTCGTATATGCTAGCGGGTGTCAATTATGGTGTCAAGCAGGTTTTTTGAGTGCCCCAAGAAAACAAGAAAAACACTACAAATATAGGTATTTGGTCCGGTAGCTCAGTCGGTTAGAGCAGGGGACTCATAATCCCTTGGTCGGGGGTTCGAGTCCCTCCCGGACTACTTTTTTCCTGAATTCAACTCTCACCAGTCCTATCCCATGGCCATCACCGGCCCCCTCACTGTCGTTGACTTGGGCTATGCGCAGTTTGACCGGTTTCCGCTGAACCGGATCGTCGGCGGCGGTGCGCCTGTCAACGCGGCTGTTCGTGCGAATCAATAGACACCGAAGCGATCAATCAGCTTCGAACCACAATCCTCACCAGCGACATCGCTCCCAAGACTAAAGCGACAAGCAAATTCGTCATCGGCTCGGGAACAGCCGTCACGGCAACTTGGCCTGCGAGTGCCGCAGACAGAAACAAATCGACCCCTAGCAAGTTGGGTGCCGTCTCGCCCACCTGACGCTGCCAGGCGAGAAAATCCGCCCCGTCAACATCGCCGTCACCATCGGCGTCTCCCGACTCAGCATCCCCTGCACCAAGTGAGGTTCCGCCAAAACCGGACTTCCAGTGAGGTAAGTCGAGGTGATCAATGAATCCGTCCAAATTAAAATCGGCGACCGGACGTTGTCGTGCCAGGGCTTGCAACTGGTACTCGAAGAAATCGGACGAACCTTCCGGTGCCATCGTTTCGCCGCGCAGGTACATCCAGCGGCCCAAATTGGCGGCAAGCAGCCGAACCCGAGACCCGTCATCGGTTGTTCCCCGGAAGCTATACACATCGAACGGAGCCGCGACTGGCAACTGCTCGCCTGTCAGACCGGACAGATTGAAGACTTGGTCCAAGCTCAGTACATAGGCCGGTGTTGGAAAGGGCGAGATCACCGATGCCCAGGCATCCACGTTCAGAAATTTGGCGGAACCATCCCAGATGCCAGGCGATGTCAGGAAATCGTAGGTGCCCCGCACGCGATGTTCCGTATGCACCCCCGCGAAGCCGCCAGTCTGAGTCAAGGTGCTCAAACGTGGGATGAACTGAAAATGTCGCAGCAAGTTCGGGAATTGATCCTGCGCGACACCAAACTGCTTCAACACGGACAGACAAATCAAGACAGCAAAGATTGCTATGCGCTTCATGGCGACAGCCTCCCAAAACTCCGCGATTTGCGGAAACCAATTGCCCCTGGCCCGCTGGAGGAGATTCTATCGCGCCGGGGGGATTGATGTCCAGAATGGCTGCGGAATCGCCAGGGCCAATGACTTTTTCACAATGGCGGGTGCC
>CALMBE010000307.1 GCA_937860165.1 uncultured Planctomycetaceae bacterium | reverse complement strand
GTAGTTCGCCAAGAATCTTTTATCGCAAGTGATTGTCGTGTTACCTATGATTGCTGAATATCAATTCTTCCGCCACGGTCTTGCTTTTCAATCCCGGAGAGCGGTCCGCTGTTCGGCACCGCAGTAGCCCTATAATCTGTGATAGGGGCCACTCTAACGGTATGGCTTCGACTCCCCCGCTTTCCGCTATGGCTTCTTTTTAGCTAGCCGCAATAGCACCGCCCTCGCCCAAGTGGACGTATCGAGCACATTAGTATTTGCAGCAGCGTCTAGGGCTTTGCGCTCTGCACCGGTGAGGCGAATTCGCAAGGTATTGCTCCTCTGCTCACCCTTCGGCTTAGTCGGTCGTGCCATTGCTACATTGTAGCCACAAAAAACCACACAACAACTACAGTTATGCGACTGATAGCGTAGCTATAATTTAGCTACAATAACATAGGTAGAGAAAAACCCGCCTATGCGGGAATGACCGAATGGGACCCTAACTCGCAACTCGTGCCGCGCCCACTTTCATTTGTTCGGCAATCGCTCGAACAGGCGGGTTGCTTGTTGGCTAGCGGGCAGCCATTCGTGCGATTCTGGTAACCAGTTTTTCTCCAAGGGACAAAACACTTGCACGAACAATGGTGCCGGGAGATTGGAGTACGCAGGCTGATTCAACAAAGCCGCCCCGCCTGCTGCCACCATGCAGCCCGGGGCTGAATCGCCAGCGGTTAGACATGTTCCCGTAACCGTGAGTCCGGAACCACCGAAGTAGAATCGCAAACCTAATCGGTCAAACGCCACCAGTTCGTTGGGTGTCAGTTTGCTGAACGTTTCGCCCAGGGTGCAGTGCAAGTTTTTCTCTAAACTCACCAACAGCGCGTGGCTCAGGGTGCCCCCTTCGGCTTCCAAGGTTCCTTGGGCTTGCCGGATTTGGCTCCCGGCCCATTCCAAGGTCTCGAATTGCAGCGCGGCTTGGGCCGTGATGCGGTGAGGCGAATCCGCACCGATCCAAACTTGAGTATCGATAGGTGCAATCCGGCCTCGCAGAACACCCGAGGACCCCTGCACTCCTGAGTTCAACTGCAATTCGCCGACCAGTTCGGCCCCGGCCCAACTCTTAGCCCCCGGCACCACATCCGCTAACAACCAGACGGGTAACTTGGCTTGCGAAGTATCGAGCAGCGCCTGCAAATTACCGTTTGCCAATCGCTCGACACCCAGGCGGATCGACTGTCTCTCGCCCGGGTGGTTGCCGGCAACTTGGGCTTGAAACTCGATTCGCCGATTGGACTGCGATCCATTCTCACCCGTGGCCTGCGCATTGCTCAGTTCCCAGGACTTTCCTGAGCTACTCCGCACAACCAACACTTCGGCTGTCCAGGTGCTCGCGGGATATTCACTCCCAGCCAGATAAATCTCCAGCGCAGTAACCAGTCGGAAAAACTGTTCTGCTCGAAGTTCGACACGCCCCATCGCCAGAGATTGATCTCGATTGAGAGTAACGCGATCGATCGTGGCCAACTCGGCCCCCGACTGCAAGTCGGCAAGTCGGACTCGCTCGAATTGCCGTTGACCTGGGCGCGGTGCGGAAACCTGGGCAACTTCCACACGCAAGTGCAGCGACTCTTCCAAGTGCCGCTGCCAGTCGTGTTCTTGCCAGGGCCGATGAAAGTACACGACCCAGCCAATCGCCAGCACCGTCGGCACCACGCAGACCGCGATAAACGCCACCTGGCAAACCCGACGCTGTGTTCGTTCATGCAACGAGAACATCCTTGTCCCCTTAAAAATGCCGCTGGCGGCTTAGCGCTCCCGCGCCATTTTCAGAAACAATTCATAACGTGCCAACATCTCCGGCAAACTATCGCCCCCAAACTTGTCGACTACCGCTGCGGCGATTTCAAAGGCCACCACGTTCTCGACGATCACACTCGCGGCCGAGATCGCACAGACATCGCTCCGCTCGTAACTGGCCGCTTCGGCTTCCTTGGTATCGAGATTGACCGATTCCAACGGCTTGGCCAGCGTGCTGATCGGTTTTTTCGCGGCGCGAATGATGATCGGCTGACCATTGGTCATCCCGGCCTCTAAGCCACCGGCGTTGTTCGTAGGACGGGTGTAACCGAGTGTCTTGGTGTCGCGTTGTGTTTCGTCGAAATGGATGGGGTCATGCACCTGCGAACCGGGCCGACGCGCGGCTTCAAAGCCCATGCCGATCTCGACCCCCTTAATCGCTTGCACCGCCATCACCGCTTGAGCCAAACGACCATCGAGCTTTCGATCCCATTGGGCATGGGTTCCCAAACCAAACGGCACCCCATCGACCCGCACTTCGACAATCCCGCCGAGGGTGTCACCCTCTTTGCCGGCCTTGTCGATCATGGCCTTGATCGCGGCATCTCGCCCCAGATTCAATCCATACAATTCACTCTCATCGCGGATCGCTCGCAACTCGGCCAATGATCCCGCGACCGGTTCGATCCGTTCGCCACCGACCTCGGTCACGTAACCAAACACCGTGATGTCGAACGCGGCCAACAACTGCTTGGCGAGCGCACCAGCAGCCACCCGCACCGCCGTCTCCCGGGCCGATGCGCGTTCGAGCACACCGCGAATGCTGCCGAGATACTTGATCGCCCCCGTGAGATCGCCGTGACCTGGTCGCGGGCGGGGTAGGTCTTCGAGCCGTTCGAGTTTGTAATCGCGGTTCACTACTTCCAACGCGATCGGGCTCCCCAGCGTCACCCCGTGCCAAACTCCACTGCGAACGTCGACCTTGTCGGTTTCGATCCGCTGCCGTCCCCCCCTGCCATATCCGCCCTGGCGCCGCTTGAGCTCGACATCGATCAAATCGGTATCGACGGTCACCCCCGCGGGGAAACCATCGACGAGGGCAATCAGTGCTTTGCCGTGAGATTCACCGGCGGTCCAATATCGAAGCATAGGAAAGGGTTGGGGACTTGGGGCTGGGGTTGGTAGGGAGAATTGACATGGCGGGAGAATAAGCGTCCGCTAGCTTTCACGCAAGGTTCATTGTACCCCAGAAAAACAAGGCAGGATAGGCAAACGATAGCTTGCCAGCGACTGGCTCCCCCCGCTCACGCGGGAGGCTCGTGAAAAATCCCCCCGGGCTCATCACGAGCCTCCCGCGTCAGCGGGGGGAGTCCGCGCCAGCGGGGCAAACCTACTTCCACGCGAAAACTTCCCCCGTGATCCGCTCACACGCTTCGATATATTTTTCTCGCGTTCGGGCCACCACGTCCGCGGGGAGCTCTGGTGGAGGGCTGTTTTTGTCCCAGCCACATTGGGTGAGCCAATCCCGCACGAATTGCTTGTCGAACGACGGCTGGCCGTGCCCCGGTTCATAGCGATCTTCGGGCCAAAACCGCGAACTATCTGGCGTCAGCACTTCGTCGACCAGAATTACCTCGCCATCGAGTTGGCCGAATTCAAATTTCGTATCTGCAACCAAAATCCCCTTCGATTGTGCGTGCGTGGCACCGCGTTGGTAGATTTCGATACTCAGGTGCCGCAGGTGTTGCGCGAGCTCGGTTCCCACCAACTCACACATTTCCGGGAAAGTGATGTTCTCGTCGTGCGCGCCCTGTTCGGCTTTCGTAGCGGGAGAAAAAATCAAGGCCGGCAGCCGTGCCGACTCGGTGAGTCCCGAGGGGAGATCGATCCCGCTGACTTGCCCCGTCGTGCAATATTCACGCCAGGCGGAGCCCGCGAGATAACCCCGCACGACACATTCGATCGGCACCACCTGAGCCTTGCGAACCAGGATCGTTCTACCAGCGAGTGCCGAGCGATCGACCCCCGCGGGCAGGTCCATCTGAAAAACATCGGTCTCCAACAAATGATTAGGAATTCCCAGATGCTGAAACCAGAAATTGCTCACCGTGGTCAACACGCGTCCCTTGTCGGGAATTCCCGAGGGAAGCACCCAATCGAACGCGCTGATCCGGTCGGTACTTACCAACAGCAAGCGATCTCCCAAGTCATACACATCGCGGACCTTGCCGCGCGTCACGGGAAGACCTGGCAGGTCGGTTTGTAGCAGTGATTCAGACATCAAAGTTTCGCTAGTCAAAAGTATTGATTGCGGAGAATGATTAGCCGCGGACAGCCACTGTAATTGTAGCGAAAAGTGGCGCAAGTCGTTAGTCATAAGTCGTGAGTGGAAGTTGACAGTTTCTTCCCCCTTGCCCCTTCCGCCTTCCGCCTCTCCCCTGTCACTGCTAGACTGGAGTTCTAGCCACCAAAGCAGCCCGCTTGTTAAGGGGACAAGCGTCGCACCACCGGAAAGTTCGCCAGATGGGTCAATTGCGATTTCGACTACACGACCGCGGTCGCATCCCCGCAGGCGGATTGGAACGAATCTATGTGGCTGGAGCGGAAGAAATTCCTTGGCCGACCCGTTGCCGTTGGCAAGGCGAGGAACTTGTCGTCGAACGCACCAATAGCGAATCGGGCAGTATCTACGCCCCTTGGGTGGTCGATGGCCAAGGAGAATGTTTTCTCTCTTCGGCGACCCTCATGGAACGCGAGCGGCCCTATGTCCTGGAAGTGGAACTCGCCCGCGGTTTGATCCAGCGCATCCGCAATCGGCTCTTTATCTGGGAATGGCTGGGGATGCTCACCCCCAAGCCTCTGGTGGAACAATTGCAGGATGCCACCCGAAGTTTCTCCCGCGCGGCGACTCACCAAGACGATCTCGCTCGTGCCAGCGGATTCGCCAACGAGGCCATCGCGGGGGCCTTGCGGACTTCGGAAGATCTCGTGGCGGCTTATTCTCAACAAGCGACCATGTCGCGCATGCAGCAGACCCCTGTTTCCACTCTGCTGGGAGTCGCGCTCAGCCCCAAAACTCCCAGCGTCGAAATCCGCCGCAAACTGGTCGAGGCCTGCAACATCATTCAAATCCCCATCGCCTGGCGAGCCATCGAACAGAGCGAAGGAAAACGCAATTGGAAACACACCGACCAACAACTCGCCTGGTGCCAGCAGGCCGGGCTTAAGGTCTCGGCAGGCCCGCTCCTCCAACTCGACGATCGCGGCATTCCCGATTGGATGGTCCTCTGGGACGGCGATTTCGACAACCTGGTCCACCTGTTGCTCGACCACGTGCGCGCCGTAGTGTCGCGGTACGCTGGCCGAGTCCACCTGTGGCTCGTCGCCTCGCGCGTGAATACGGGCAAACTGTTGTCGCTCGAAGAAGAACAACGCCTAAATCTCGTGGCCCACGCCGTCGAATTGGTTCGCCGACTCGATCCCCGCACGCCGGTGGTGGTGTCTTTCGATCAGCCTTGGGCCGAGTACCTCTCAGGTCAAACCGATGACTTGGCCCCCACGCATTTCGCCGACGCCTTAGTGCGGGCCGACCTCGGAATCTCGGGTTTTGCCCTGGAAGTCAACGCCGGGTTTCGCCCCGGAGGGAGCACCATTCGTCCTACGTTCGAATGGGGCCGACTCCTCGATCAATGGAGCCTGTGGGGCCTGCCGTTGATGGTAAATCTGTCCGCCGCCAGCGACACCAGCCGCGACCCCTCCGCCGCCAAGAATATCGAAGTCGCCCCCCCTACGGGATACTCCACTGCGGGCCACGACCGCCAGCGCCACTACGCCGGGTCCGTGCTCCCCTTCCTATTGGCCCGCTCGGCCGTGCAAGTGGTGATGTGGAACCAACTTTCCGACGGCGAGCCCCACGAATTCCCCCACGCCGGTCTGTTCGACGCCACGCAACAACCCAAGCCCACTCTCGCCCTCATACGCGACCTCCGCAAGTCGCTGCTATAATCGCTAAGGTCGCAAGCGAAGACATTTCCCCGCCGCTTGCGGTATAGCGTGCCAACTCACACCCGCGCGAGCTCTCTTCCGTACACCGCTTCGGCGCGAGTCGGGAAATGGGGCAACGCTTGGTCGAGCCGACAGACGTGGATCGCCTCAAGGCATTCGCTCGACAAGCCACAGAGCCGCATCGCGCCGCCGTTCTTGAGCACTCGACGATGTAACATCACCAACTGTCCGATGGCATGGCTCGGCAGGAAATCGATGTACTCCATCTCGAGCACAATGCGATAGACAAAGTGTTGCTTGAGGACTGCCCAGAGTCGGTCGGCCAAATTATCGAACGGCTCGTCGGTAGGATCAAGACCTACGATCAACCAATCGGGTCCGCGATCTATTTTCATGGTCAAGCTCCTTCAATGCCCACCCATTCGCCCGGGAAGAGCCGCCTACAGACGAACCGGGAGTGGCGAGAAAAGTGTGAACGCTCAAACGCTCTCCGTAAGCGCATCTTACGCCTAGCACCTTGAAATATTCAAGCACAGTCTAACAACACCGGTAAATTCGTTCCGCGAACCAGTGAAATGAATTGCTATCACGGGAATGGACATTGCTAGCACTTGGAAAATGTCCGTAGTCCGTGGCAGGGCCAATGACTTTTTCACAATGGAGG
>CALMBE010000306.1 GCA_937860165.1 uncultured Planctomycetaceae bacterium | reverse complement strand
AGTACCGCCGTGGCCATGGCACCCGCCATTGTGAAAAAGTCATTGGCCCTGGGCTGACGCACTAGCGAACTGCAAAAGTTTGTAGTTTGTAGGGTGGGTAAGTCAGAGCCAACATTTGCAAAGATGGAGCGTGACTACCTCTGGAAAATGTCGCCAAGGTGAGGGACTTACCCACCTTCATCGAGCTACGTTGAAGAAGGTGGGTGAGGCACTAACACATGGCCTCCTTCGTCAAAGTGCGGAATTCTCTCGGCAGCCAAGCTGGCTCAGCCTCACCCACCCTACGGGCTAAGGCAAACCGAAAACTGATCGGCCCTGATCCTCAAGCCCATGGCCTAGTACGACCCTTGGTTCATTCGGTACAATCACGGATTCGGCAGCGGGCCGCGTACTTTGCTTACTTGGAGAACATGAGCATGACAATTCGCTCGAATACCAGTCGCAATTATCTGTTGCGACTCGGTCTGGTGGGACTTTTCTGTTTAGGTGGCGGGCTCTATTTTCTCTATGATGGGATGATTGGCTGGCCTCAAAAACGCGAGCGTGGTTTTGACTTTCTCCAGTACATAGAAGACAACGCTGATTTAGATGAAAAAGATCAATTAGACCAATGGAAAATGCGGGCAGCCGAAAAAGGATGGCCGACAGACAATCCTCTTGATCCGGAGACAAATAAACCAATTAGCAAAATCAAAATTAATGACCAATTCTTATACGCTGGTGCCGCGGGTTTGGCGGCGCTCTGTTTTCTCTCGCGGGTAGTGTTCATGCTGGGCCGCTGGGTGGAATGCGATGAAGCCGGGCTTCGCAATCGAGGAGGGCAAGCCGCCAAGTTTAGCGAGATCACCGCACTCGACAAAAAGAAATGGCAATCCAAGGGAATCGCCTTTGTGCAGTATCAATCCAATGGTCGAACAGGTCGCCTACGGCTCGACGATTATTTTTACGACCGTGCCACAACTCGCGCGATTCTGAGGCAAGTGGAATCTCGAATTGACGCGGCGAAAATCGTCAACGGAAAACCCGAGCCTCCCGAAACGCCGGTTGTCTCGGCTGAGACTGTCGATATCAGTGCACAGGCCACCCAGGTGTAGCGAGACCCCACTGAAGTGCCACGCACCGCTGTGATTTTCGATGTCGATGGAGTCCTCATTGATTCCTATCGAGCGCACTACCAGAGTTGGCTAAGCATGTTTGCCGAACGAGGGGTGACGTTTACCGAAGCTGAATTTCGCGCAACCTTCGGCCGCACGAGTCACGACATCATCGCCGCGCTCTATGGATCCGATCTGACCGACGCCGACATTCGCGCCTGGGACGACCGCAAGGAAGCGCTCTATCGAGAAATCATCCGCGCGAGCTTCCCGGCCATCGACGGAGCGGTCGAATTGCTCGATTCCTTATACGCCGCCGGGTTTTCGCTCGGGGTGGGTTCCTCGGGCCCACCGGAGAATATCGAGCTCACGCTCGAATGTTTGGGTCGCAGTGAATTGTTCGATGCGATTGTGACCCGCATCGATGTCAGCCGTGGGAAACCCGACCCGCAGGTTTTTCAAATCGCTGCCAAGCGACTTTTAGCAGAACCCTCGCAATGCGTGGTGGTGGAGGATGCGCCAGCCGGAATCGAAGCCGCCAATCGGGCCCGAATGGCCAGTGTGGCCCTGACTGGCACCGCCACCCGCAATGAACTTTCGCACGCCGCGTTGATTGTCGACAGCCTGCGTGACCTCACGCCCGAACGACTTCGCGAGTTGTAAGATTCATGTGCTGCAAGCCGCGACGGCAACCGACGGTCACCCACACCAGTGTCAACAACAAGGCTCCACTAGGCTCGGGAACTACGACAAAACCCATGTCGCGCAGCGATTGAATCGACGTGTTACTCAAAAAAGGTTCGCCGTAATCGGGGTCCAGCGCACCGGTGATTAGCTCCAGGGCCCGATCACGCCCCTGAGTATCGATAACGCCAGTCAGCGGCGAGAGGCTCCAGGGGTCGCTGGGGTTTCCTTCCTGGGTGCTACTGCGCATGCGTTGGTCCCAATGCGAGTTCATAGTTCCGGAACTGCCCGCCAGTTCGACAGGTACGAAAGTAGCCGCGGGATCGAATTCGGCTCGATAAGCCCGCACACCGAAGAAGCCGGTGTACTGACCCGTGCCAAAATTATAGAGCCCGTTGTCGTCCCACAAAGTACCGATCCCCAAGGCATGACCGATTTCATGGGCGAGGATGTCATCGAGATAGTTAAGCCCCAGATAAGCTGGGTTCGGGTTCGCCGGACCCGCGCCGTTCCAACTCGCATAGGCGTCGATCACTGCGGGATTGATGCGAATGGTGGTGGAGGTCGCCAGGTGAAACCCGCCTTGGAGAATATTCGCCGGGGGAACGGTTTCAGCGAACGAAGACCCCGAGACAATCGAAATCGACATTCCCGTGAGGTTGATCCCCGGTTGGTAACCGGTGATGACGCTTTCCCAGAGCATCTCCGCCGAGTTGCGTGAGCTCTGGAGTTGCGTGAGCTGCGTCGGCGAAAAACTCCCCGGCGTGGGAATCGAGAGTACGAGATCAAAAGCAGCTCGCACTGGTAAAGTCCAAGTGCAAGTTGCCACCACCAACGAAAGTAAAAACGTAGCGCGAAACAATTTGAAATCTCCCAGTGTGAGCGAATCGATTGCCGCCGAAAGGCTGCCGCGACCGCCAAGAGAAATCAGGGCGAGGAATCGCAGTGCAGAGTTGAAAGTCCGTCCTGAGCGAATTCGCTCAGGCATTCGACGGCACGATTACTGCACGAGAACTTGACCTACAGAAAGGGTAAAACAGGAGCGGGTCCAAACCGGCCCGCGTATTTCATTGTAATCCCCAGCGCGGGAAACGCAAGATATCGACAAAATCAGGCTGGCGAACTAAAAAGTCGCTTATTTGAACCGCCAAGATCGCCAAGGAGAAATACACTTTAGTGCGTACCTAACGAATGTCCGGGAATTGCTGCATCCCATTGCCAGCTAGCTAAAAGGCAGCCATCAGTTCGAGCCGCGCACTTCAACTCGAGCCGCGCACGTCAGTAAGCGGAGCTCAGAGTCGCAAGGCGCAATCGCATTCCCATGAACTGGATTCCCGCCCCCGCCTCCGCGGGAAAGACGGATTCTAGTGATCTTCCTCCAGCCACCAGCCACTTGCCACTTTCCGTATCCAACTGAAATTGCTCTCCAGCGAAACTCGACTACAATACAAGGGTTGCCTTGCTCCAGATTCTTCGCGTCGAACAGAGAAGTCGCGTTGATATTTCCGCGAGAGTGCGCGGTCGTTGGCTGAATGTTTCGACAGATCAAGTCTAGATGCAACCACATCGAATTGGGCCGTTTGCCTTGGAAGAGTCCCTCGATCAACGAGGGTCGGCTAACGTGCTGCGCGGTATTCATCTCGAGCGCAAGTTGTCGATGGCCGTCAAGCTCTTGCCGCAGTCGCTCATCAACCGTCCGATGGGGGGCAACACCTTTTCGAGCGACGTCAAGCGACTCCAGCGACTTCTGCATCCAGGCATCGCGCGGTATTTGGGAGGTGCGGTTGAAGCGGGACAACCCTATCTAGCGCTCGAACAAGTTTCGGGGGAATCGTTACGCGACCTGTTGGATCGGCGGGGCAAACTTCCGTGGGAAATGGCTTGTGAAATCGCCGATGAGATTTGTTTGGCTCTCCTCTATGCGCACGAGCAGGGGTTTGTTCACCAGCGGTTAACACCCTCGCGAGTGCTGCTGCCCGTTGAGGGGGGAGTCAAACTGATTGGATTCGACTGTGCTTGGTCCGACAGGGATGCAGTGCTCGGCCTGCGTTCGCCCATGGAGGTGGCGCATTATCTTGCCCCCGAGGAGTTTCGCGGGAAGCAATCGGCATCGTTGCCGCCGTGCGATTTGTTTAGTGTCGGCGTGATTCTCTATGAGTGCTTGTCGGGAGAATTGCCCTGGCCTGCGAACTCGGTTCCCGAATTAGTGCAAGCGCGTCGAGCGGCAGATGCCCCGCGAATTGCTGCTCGGGTACTCGATTGTCCCAAGTGGCTCGATGTGTTGACGACAAAGTTATTAGCAATCAAGCGATCTGATCGAATTAGTTCCGCCGACGATGCGCACCGGGCGATTGTAACGGCAAAACAAAAAGTCGCTGACGGAGTGGGGGCCGCCCAACAAGCACTTTCCGGTCGGCGGGGGATGTTCCAAGTCGACGCCGATCGCAGTGAAATTCGTCGGCTGCAAATTCCCGCTCGCAATTCGGCAGTCGGCAAGAGCCCCTTCTACGAACGTGTCTGGTTTCTCGCGATGGCGCTGGTGGTGTTGATCGCGGGAGGGGTGTGGTCTCTGTTGCCTGCGGGAGAAGCAACGCTCATCGAACGGGCCAGACCGTTCATGATGTCTGATAGTCCCGTCGATTGGAAACGCGCCGAACCAATCGTAAAGGAAATCATGGAGCGGTTTCCCGACACTCGGCATGCGGATGAGATTCATAAGTTTCTCGAACTCGTTGCCATGGACAAAGCCGAGGCGCGGGCTCGCAACAATGATCGTTTGGGGCGGGCTGCCGATTCGGAAGCCGAGCGACTTTACACCGAAGCCTGGAACCTCGAGAAGAATGGAGACCGCATTTCCGCTTGGCAGAAGTATGAGTCGTTAGCGAATCTGATTGGCGAAAGTGAAGACGAATTCGATCGTGCTTTTGTGGGATTGGCACGATTGCGAATAGAAAAACTGAAATCAGACCCACTCCCTGGTAAGTCGCAAGCCGACTTCGTTCGTGACAAAATTGCTTCTGCAAAGAAAATGATAGCCGCCGGCAATCTCTTCGAGGCCAGAAGAGTCTTGGATGACTTGGTCTCCTCGTACGACGGAAATCGAGAATTACAGCCCCTGGTGGACCAAGCTCGCGCACAAATCCAGAATCTGACCAAGCAGCCGTAATCGCCGGATTCGTGTCGAAAATCGAAAGAATCGGCAGGGTTTTCCCAGGCATTGGTATCCGGGGGTCGAATTCGGAAATCCAGCCTAATTGGGGCTTCGTCGGGCGTTGTCCACAAGGATTCGGCCAGTTATAATCGCGGATTCGACACCTTTGCCGATGCGTGCTCAGCGCGACCACGCACATGAACTTTCCCGGGGCAATCCCTCATGCAATTTTGGCTTTTGGACCGGATTGTCTCCTTCGAGCCTGACTCCCAGTTGACCGCCGTTAAAAATGTATCGCTCTCGGAAGAGTATCTAGCCGATCACTTTCCGGAGTTCCCGGTATTGCCCGGCGTGTTCATGCTCGAAGCGGCCACGCAGGCGGGAGTGTGGTTAATTCGCCTGAGTGAAAATTACGCACACAGTATTATCGTGTTGCACGAAGCGCGTGCGGTGAAGTACGCGGATTTCGTGGCACCTGGACAGACTTTGACCATTCGCGTCGAGCAGACCAAGAAAGACGATCGCCTGACAACCTTTCGCTTCCAAGGAGAAGTCGAAGGAAATGTTTCCGTGAGTGGTCGCTTGGTGCTCGAACGTATGAACTTGAGTGACACCGATCCGGAGCAAGCGGATCTTGATGCACGGATGGTCCAATATCAACGCAACTCCGAAAAACTACTTACCCGCGGCTTGCAAGTTCCCGCGGCTTTGACGACTTAAACACACCTAGGGTCGTATTGCGGATCGACGAGATCACGGCAATTCGTTCCCTGAAACACTTCTTTCTAAATACCAGACGCCGGAGGATAAAAAACAACATGCCAACCCAAGACGAGATTTTTGATAAAGTGCGCACCGCGCTGATTGATGCCCTCGGGGTCGATGACGACGAGGTGGTTGCCGATGCCACCTTGCAGGGCGATCTCGACGCGGAGTCGATCGACTTTCTGGATATCGTATTCCGCCTGGAAAAGGCGTTCGATATCAAAATCGAACGGGGCGAGCTTTTTCCCGAGGACATTCTCACGAACACCGACTACGTGAAAGATGGCCAGGTCAACGCCACTGGGATTGCTAAACTCAAAGAGCGCATGCCTTTTGCCGATCTAGCGAGCCCTGTCGGCAATCGAGAAATGGGCCCAACTGCAGGATTGCGAACCGCCGTGGGCGCGCTTCCGAATGGAGCA
>CALMBE010000305.1 GCA_937860165.1 uncultured Planctomycetaceae bacterium | reverse complement strand
ACGCAAGTGCTCACGTTCCGAGGCCGAATCGCTTTTCTCGAGGAGTGCAGTTGCCTCGGCTTGTAATTGATCAAATTGCCATTCCTCCTTGGGCCGAACTACGGATTGCGAGAGGCGCAGTTGCATTTCTTCGACCCGAGCACTAGCAGGGCCAACAATCGAGGGAGAACTTCCAAAGCGCACGCGGGGCGAGGAACTCACGACGGCAGGGTTTCCAGGCAAGGGGGTCGAATTGTCTAGCAAGGGCGGCACTTCAAGTGTCCGAGGCCCTCCCAGTTCGGCAGCGGGCGAGGTCGCCACGAGTTCTACAGCCGAAGATTCATTCTCGGGCACCGGCAATCCGGCGAGGATTGGGCCAGAGTTAGCCGGCGGAGTGGCTTGGGGAAAACTGGGTTGGAGCGGGCCAGAATTCTTGGCCAAATGGGTGAAGCCCCGATCAGCTGCAATGCCAGGAACTTGTTTGGCGGGAGAGTCACGGCGGGCACCCTGTTGAGTCCAGCCCGCAGCGAGTTGTATCCCCGTTGAGTTCTCGACAGGGGGCCGACGCGCTAAATTGTTTGCTGCTATCCAACGAAATTCTCCTGCCGGTGGAGTGATGCGCAACCAGTTTGGGTCGTCATTCGCGGCGGAGGGTAACAGTTGTACACGCTCATTGCGACGCAAGAGCACTTGCACCGCGCTCCGCTCGGGTGAAACCACGCTTCCCACTCGGGCGACCGAGCCTTCGACAGAAATCTCAGCCTGATCGCCGTCGATGCGACGGGCTTCGTGTGCGGCGATCCAGCAAAAGCTTCCCTCGGGAGGACGCACTGCACACCAACCTTCGTCATCGTGACGATAAACTTCGACAGCAAAACCTTGTGCGAGTTGTTGCGTCGGATAATACCGCTGTCCGGGACCGCTGCGGGCAAAAGTCTGAGGTGCAGCCACGTAGGCCACATAGGGAAAAGTTGCTTCACCCCGGAGAGATTGTGAACCGCAGGCCAACACAGTGAGCGCCAAGAGCGAGCTCGCAGCTTTGGATATTTTCAATCGACAACTTTGCGCCAATGGATTGTCAAACCGTGTCATCACTCGGTCCTCTGCAGAACATGGTCGGGGGAAGCCCGCGCTGGTTGAATCTTAGGAAAATAGGTCACGGTTTATAGGAATATTCCGCCGGGGCTTCAAGACAACTCCCAGCTAGACTTCTTGTGCTAGCTGGACGTTGTTCTCCTTGCTAGGATGAAATGGCTGATGTTCGCTTTTCCTGAATCCGTCCAGCCATTCTTCACTCCGTAGACAGGGCAATCAATGAAAATTGAGCGACTTGGGCCCTATCGCATCGAGCGACAAATCGGCAAAGGGGGAATGGGCGCCGTCTATGTTGCCATTTTCACCGGCCCGGGAGAGGCTTCCGGGGCTCGCGTGGCTGTCAAGGCACTCAATCCTCAGCTAGCAGTTGCCGAAGGATTTCGCGAGCGGTTTGAAGCCGAAATCGATTCTCTCAAAAAGCTCTGCCATGAGGGAATCGTGAGGCTTTACGGGTATGGAGAGCAGGAGGGAATGCTCTACTACTCGATGGAATTGGTCGACGGCACGAGTCTCGAAGAAGAACTCCACGGTGGACGTCGCTTCGATTGGCACGAGACCCTGCAACTCGGCATTCAAATCTGTCGGGCGCTCAAACATGCGCATGACCATGGTGTGGTTCATCGCGATATCAAGCCAGCTAATTTGCTGCTGACCAAGGACCAAAAAATCAAGATCGCCGATTTCGGCATTGCCCGCTTATTCGGTTCAAACCAATTGACCACTGCGGGTGGAGTGCTCGGCACTGCCGACTACATGTCGCCCGAACAGGCCGACGGAAGACCGGTTACAGAAAAGTGTGACCAATACAGCCTGGGTGGAGTTCTCTACGCGCTCTTGGCAGGTCGCCCTCCGTTTCGGGCCAAGACCATGCCCGAGATGTTGCAAATGCAACGCTTTGCCGAACCTGAGCCAGTGCGCCGCTATGCACCGGGCACCCCAGACCAACTCGATCGCCTGATCCTGCAACTATTGTCCAAGGAACCGGAGGCCCGTTTCCCCAATGTGCTCGTGCTGAGCCGACACATGGAAGCGATGGAGAAAGCCCTGTCCCGAGCCGAGCAATCGTCACTAGCCGGACTCAACTCAGGCGAGTCAAACCCTCCTAAATCGCTTGGGGATACCTCGGTAATCAACGAAGGGGTAACGCACGATGAGTTGGCGCGGGTGATGTTGCCCCACTCCGACCCGCTCGCGGGCGACTCGATCGATCTGTTCGATGCGCCAACACTCGCCCAAGCCGAAGCAGAATCGCGGGAAAACAGTGGCACTTCCGCTAGTTTCCCCGGTGAGATCAAAAAGAGCACCCACTTTACCACTGTCGCCGAAGATGCCCGGCGACATCAGCAACTCGAAGAAGCTGATAGCCATGCGGCCTTCCTTGCCCGCTGGATCGCACTAGCGATGTTGCTGTGTACCCTCGCTTGGGGCGGTTGGAAGTTTTCGCGGCCGACAACTGCCGATGATTTATTCCAGCAAATCGAATCCGCAATCGAACAATCAGGGGACGAAGACTTGCGGATCGTCGAAGACGAACTGCGAGATTTCAAACTTCGTTTTCCCCAAGATCCTCGCAATCAGAAGCTCTCCGGCTACTTGGAGCAACTGGAGTTCCAAAAGCTTCAACGTCAAGCCCGTATGAAAAGTCGCTACGCGGATGCGAACAATGTTGGTCCCCTCGAAAAAATTTACCTCGAAGCAATCGCCAGCGGCGAAGATTCCCCCGAAGTTGCTCAAGTGATGTTGAAGGATTTGTTGCGGCTCTACGATCCGACGAATGTCACGGCCAATGGCCCGACGGATGAAGGAAAACCGGATCAGGGTATTTCTGCCGAGGACCAACAGTGGTTGGTGCTGTCTCGGCAAGAACTCGAGAAGCTGGCCAAGGAGTTCGAGAAAATCGCCGCCGTGCAGTTGCCACGCTTGAAGGAGCGAATGCAAGTCGCCGCATTGATTGCACAGCGCAACCCCGAGCAGGGGGCCGAAATGTATCGGGCGATTGTGCGACTTTATGGGAAAGAGCCGTGGGCATCCGCAGTCATCGTCTCTGCCCAAAAGGCACTTACCGAAATTACACCAACTGTTGAAAAGTCCCAGTAACTTCCCCTTCGGAATTGGTTGGCCCATGTCGAATTCTCCCTCAACGATCCAACGCCCACGTAGCCAGGGAGCCTTTGAGCGTGCTCTCAATCTGATGCCCGGCGGTGTCAACAGTCCCGCCCGGGCCTTCGGTGCCGTGGGGGGGACGCCGCTGTTTATCGACCGGGCCGACGGGGCCTACCTGTTTGATGTCGATGGAAATCGCTATCTCGACTACATCGGGTCTTGGGGGCCGATGATTCTTGGGCATCGACACCCAGAGGTTGTTGCGGCACTCGAAGCCGCAATTCACCGTGGCACCAGCTATGGGGCACCCACCGAGGCCGAAAGCGAGCTCGCCGAGCGGATCATTGCCACGGTGGGCTCGATCAAAAAAGTCCGCCTCGTGAATTCAGGCACCGAAGCGACAATGAGTGCAATCCGACTGGCACGGGGATTCACCGGTCGTGATGTCATCGTTAAATTTGCCGGCAATTACCACGGTCATGTCGATAGTTTGTTGGTGGCCGCCGGGAGTTCCGCCGCAACCCTAGGAACTCCCAATTCGCCTGGAGTAACTGTCGGCACCACGCGCGACACACTGGTACTCGAGTACAATGATGTCGAACAACTGGAACAAACCTTCTCACTTCGCGGCGATCAGATTGCCGGGATCATTTTTGAGCCGATCGTGGGAAATATGGGTGTGGTTCGCCCCACCACCGAATTCTGCGCGGCGCTCATGCGACTCACTCGCCAGCATGGAGTTCTACTTATCTGCGATGAAGTCATGACAGGTTTCCGAGTCGCCCTGGGAGGAGCACAAAAGCTGCTGGGCCTCGAGCCGGACATCACGACGCTAGGAAAAATTGTCGGCGGAGGGCTGCCGGTCGGAGCCTATGGCGGGCGCGCCGAGGTTATGAATCACATCCTCCCAGCGGGCAAAGTGTTTCAAGCAGGCACCCTCAGTGGCAACCCCTTGGCAACCGCCGCCGGCTGCGCAACGCTCAAGATTCTCCAGGAATCTCCCCCCTACGAACTACTCGAAAACCTCTCGCAGCGGTTGGAAATAGGATTGCGTCGTGCCGCCTCAGCGGCTGGAATCCCTCACACACTTCACCGGGTGGGGAGCATGATGACCCTGTTTTTTCACCCAGGCCCGATCTCAGGTTGGCGCGAGGCAGCTCACAGCGACACTCAGCGTTATGCCCAGTTCTTTTGGAACATGATGGACCGTGGGGTGTATTTGCCCTGTAGTCAATTTGAAGCCCTGTTTGTTTCGACGGCACACACCGAGCCAGATATCGATTTGACCATCTCGGCGGCAGAGGCCGCGATGCAATGAATTACCCATTCGTCGCCACGAAGTCCGGGCTCTCACCGCGCTTCACGCACGATTCGAGTGGCAAGGTCCGCGACGCGAGGATCGCTATCGCGCACTGCGATTTCGCGCGCAAGTTGGATTAATTCAGGATCTTGGCTAGTCGCTAGAGCCGTGAGGGCTGCCAAGCGAATTTCAGCGATATCATCCCCGAGCAACTCCCGTAACCACCGACGTGCGGTTCGGGCGGGCAAGAGCCCTAAGTCTGGGATCAACTGCAATCGGACTGCCGGATCGGGGGAGGTTAAATGTTCCCCCAAGGAAAATTCCTGTCTGGCGAAGCCCCGTTCGCCGAGAACCGTGCGGATTGCACCTGCTCGATAAAAGTTGGCCTTTGCAAGCTCTGCGAATAATTCTCGGGGGCTTACATTCCGGAGCGACTCTGTCAGATCGGCCATCTCGGCAGGGCTGGGCACATTGACCACAGGTTCGTTGTAGTCCTGGCTTGGTGGTTCGATCGCCAATCGATTCAAATTCGTAGCGTCGGTGGGGGGATATGTCGTTGAAGATCGATTTCCCGACCACTCGGGAACCCATTGCGACCCTCCTGGAATTGGTGTCGGTTGGACTTCTCGGGGTGTCTCAGGATCGAGACTTGGCGTGGGGGTAGTTGGCGACGATCTCTCCGGGGGTGTGGAACGGGGGAGGAACTGCTCACGAGAGCCTGCCAAGGTTTGAAGATCGGGTTGCACGCTTTGGAATGCGGAGAGATTCGACGTCTCCATGGTTGCTTGGGTCGAGATCGAAGTTCGCATTCTGGGACCCACTGGGGAAACGGCTTTGATAATCCTGCTCGAACTTGCTAGAACTGGTTCCGCCTCTCGGGCCGACATGTCGCCACTGAGCTTGACCGCCTCCATGGCGATCGATTGGGCCCACTGCTTTCCCAAGTCACCGAATTCTTGGATGTGCAGAGCCAGTGCGTCAACCAAAGCGTGGATCGACCCCGCCAGATCGAAAGTGGGATCTACCTCAGCTTTAGCTTTCCAACTCGCCAGCTTTTCGTCGATGATTTCCCGAGCGATCAAAGCCACATCTGCTTGTTCTGCAGCCGCGGCAATCACCAGGGCTTCGACGGCCGCCGTTTCTAGGCCGGCAAGTTGCCGCAGGAGTACGCGGCATTTTCGGGAATTCCCCTCTTGGATTCGCGCTGCAAGACGATTCGCTAGCCG
>CALMBE010000304.1 GCA_937860165.1 uncultured Planctomycetaceae bacterium | reverse complement strand
GTGGCAAGAGCCACGCCATCGCCGTGGTGGCCGAGGGCGCGCAGCACAACGCCAACGCGCTGGCCGACTACTTCCAACAGCACAAGGCCCGCCTCGGTTTCGACCTGCGGGTGTGCCGGCTCGGCCACGTGCAGCGCGGCGGTGCGCCCGGCGCGACCGACCGTTTGCTGGCCACGCGGCTCGGTGCTGCCGCCGTGGAACAGCTCGCTGCAGGCCAGAGCGGTGTGCTCGTTGGCAGCATCAATGGCAAGCTTGTCGCCACGCCGTTGGCCGAGGTGGTGGGGCACAAAAAGCGCCTCGACCCGGCCTTGCAGCACGGCCTCGGCGTCGGCGCGGACGAATCGATACTCTTTGCCACTCAGGCCATTGAGTCGCAGATTTTCCTCGGCCCAGTCCAGGTAGTTGGCCGACAGGTCAACCGAAGTGGTCGAAATCGCCCCCCCCGCGGCGGCATACACGGTGAAGGAACCCGTGTAGCAAAACAAGTTGAGAAATCGCTTCCCAGCGGCTTGATCGCGGATGATTCCCCGTGTGATGCGGTGATCGAGAAACAAGCCCGTGTCGAGGTAGTCGGAAAGGTTGACTTGGAACTTGAGCCCCCCTTCCTGAACAACCCGAGCAATTCCACTCTCGCTGAACTTCTCATATTGCTGGTCGCCTCGTTGCCGGGCGCGGTGCTTGAGAAAAACCAAGTCGCGCGACACCTCCAAAGCCTCGGCCGCCGTGCGACACATCCAGTCCAGCCAGTCGGCGTGTTCCGCAAGTGTGCGGTCATGGGGCCTTTCAAACTCGGCAATGTGCAGGGCGTCCTCGTAACGATCCACCACCAGCGGCACCTCGGGAATATCTCTTTCGTACAGTCGGAAGCAGGTGATGCCCTGCTTCGTTGGCCAGCGGCGCAGGTGCCGAGCCCGCTTCCTTAAGCGATTGGCAAATTCCTCGGCCTGCCGCCGCGATTCTTCGCGAAGTCCTCCAAAGGCTGGTTTGAAATCTGCCGAGTGAACGACAGCTTTAGCAGCCTTTTGATTAACTGTGGCTGGCTCTGTTGTGGTCGGCCCTGCTGTGGCTGGCCGCTGAGAGGCCGGTTTTTCAGCGACTCCAGGGTCACAGACCCTAGCCACCATCTCGGGTTTGGGTCCGTAAAACTGGTAATAGGTACACGCAATCTGCCCGTTGTAGAGTTTCCGGCGACGACTGGCTTCTTGCCCTACGAGTTGTTCCAAGTCGTCGCGCGCCGAGAGGATGTAATGCGACCAGCTTTTCAGTCGCCTGAGCACCTCGGGCATCGTGCGATACAACTCGGACGTTTCGCGCTCCTCGCCGAGGCGAATTCCGTAGGGGGGATTCATAATCGTGCAGCCGTACTTACGCTTAGAAGTGAGATCGGCAAACGCCCGCTGCTGAAAATGCACATCGTTTTCGACCCCCGCCTGCTCGGAGTGGTATCGGGCCAGGCTGAGTGCCTCGGGATCGATGTCGGTCCCCATCGGGCGTTCTTCGAGTTGGGGAAGTGCGAGATCTGCGACTTCTTCGCGCGCACACTGCCACGCTTTCGCTGGAAACGTAGGCCAATGTTCGGCGGCAAAATCTCGATTGCGACCAGGAGCCAACCGCCGACCGATCAGCGCGGCCTCGATGATGATCGTGCCAGTTCCGCAGAAGGGATCCACCAACGGTCGATCGGGCTTCCAATAACTCAATTGCACTAACGCTGCTGCCAGAGTTTCTCTTAACTGCGCGGGGCCTGAAAGTTTCCGATAACCCCGTTTATGCAAACCGATACCGGTGGTATCGACCGAGAGCGTGGCTTCGTTTTCCAGCAGCGCGACTTCCACAGGAACCGCGGGGCCCGTTTCGGGAAGCTCTTGTCCTGGATATTGTTTGAACAATCGTTCGACGATGGCCTTCTTCACACTCCGCTGCACCGCCGGCACGCTAGTCAGCTGCGACTTGTGCGAACGCCCCCGCACGGGGATTGCCGCGTCGCTGGCCATCCAGTTTTCCCAGGGAAGCTCCCGCACCGTGTCGAAAAGTGCATCGAAATCCGCAGCCTGGAATCTGGCCAACTGGATCAGCACCCGATCCGCACTTCGCAACCATAAATTCGCGCGACAAATTGCCGAGTCATCGCCGGAAAACTCAATCCGCCCGGGCCGCGTGATCCGCGATTCATAGCCCAGCGCCGAAAGCTCCCGCACGACGACAGCTTCGAGTCCAAAGGCGGCAGTGGCGACAAGTTGGTGCATGGGAAGGGTTCAGGATTGAGGAAAATCGCGAGCCGGGTCGTCCCCGACCCCGGCGGTCTTCCCATCATCGCAGCCGCAGACCCCAACGCCTAGAGTCGGCAGGGGGGCTGACCAGGGCAACCGCATCTTAAGTGGCTTGCTGGATGATGTTTAGTAATGCTTGGTTGTTCCAGGCGGCGCGTTTTCGCTTGCGTTTGATACTTCCCTTGGATTTGTCCCGTTGGATGAGTCCCACGGCGGCTCGGCGGAGCGTGGCGAAGTTTTCGGGGCCGTGGTCCATTCGGATTCGGCTCTCGTCTTCGCGAAAGGTCATGTCCAGCACCCAATGCAAACGGTTCTCGATGCCCCAATGGCCACGCACCGCGGCCGCGAATCGTTTCACGCGGGGCTTCAGGCTCAGGATGTAGTAGCGCTCCTCGGTAGTTTCACGCCCCTCGCGCTGGGTCACGTTGATCGCTTGGCCCAGGCTGGTCAGTTGTTTCCAGTCCTTGCTGAACTGGCCCATCGACTCGGGCAACGGAACCACGCGGTAGGATCGTCGCTCTTGTCGGCCGTGAGCCTTGTCCTGCGTCGTCAGGCAGCGTGCGTCGCAGTCCGCGAAGTCGGTTTCCTGGAGCTTGGCAAAATGCTCGACGATGGCCGCGTGCAGCTTCGGTTGGTTCTCTTTCACCGCCAACACGTAGTCGCCGCCGCCGTTGACAATCTGTCGCGCGATCTCGCGCTGACAACCCATGGCATCGATGGTCACGATCGCCCCATTCAGCTCGAGCATTTTCAGCAATTTAGGGATGGCCGTGATCTCGTTCGATTGGACGTCGGTGGCCTGCTGACCAAGCACCAGATGGTTGGCCACGCTCCAGGCACAGACCCAAGGCAGGGCTGTTTTCAGCGAGCGGCGGTCATGCGAACGACGCACCGTTTTGCCCTCGATGGCGATCAGCGTTAAGCCCAGCGACGCGTGGAGCGATTCCATCCACTCGCGTAGCGCCCCCGTCGAACGCTCCTGGCTTCAACCGGCGAAACACGCGGCTGATGGTGTCGTGAGAAGGAATTCCGTTGGGCAGTCGGAGAAATTGTGGGAGCCAGACCTGCTTCTGTTGGCCGAAGTCCTCGATGTCCTCCCAGCCTTCCGCCCCAGCGATGACCGCGAGTACGGACAGCGACAGAATGTCTGTCAACAAATGCTGTTTGGTACGCTCGATCCGTGGATCGACAATCTCCGTGAAGCAATCCACCAACGACAATCGTTGCATCACCACGCAAAACCTCCGTGAGAAAGAGTCGAAAAGCCCCTCACGGAAATCTTTCGCTGCTAGCATTTACTTCGGCAAATCCCCCGCGAATAATTCTCTCAGACGATCAGGCAATTAAGATGCGTTTGCCCTGCCTCCTGAGACTACCGCCGCGAGCTCCCGTCGGAGTTGTTCCAGCTCCGCTTGGTGCCTCAAAACCACCGCATTGAGCTCGTCAAGCTGATGCTGTTGGAAACTCAGTTTCTCTTCGAGCAGGATTCGAGTCGTCGAGTCCGACTCACGCGGCACATTGATCTGGGAAGATTCCATCTCGGTCAGACTAAACCCCAGTTACACCCGAAGCAAGGGGGAGGAAAGAAATGCGGAATCCGGATTGCGGATTGCAGAAGGGACTGTGGGACTATTTTCATTCTGCAATCTGCATTCCGCAATCTGTTCCGTCATTCCCGCGAAGGGGGGAATCCAGTTCTTACGATTTCACTACTCACCATTTACTTTTCCGGCAATTCGTCGTGTCCGTTGAGTCGTTGTGGTAAATCTGACTTGACGCTGTAGAATCGAGAACGGTAACAGAATTCAGCGATATTCTCCTTAAAATCTTCTTGGCGCTCTTGGCGTTCATGGCGATTATATCTGACTTCACATACTTCCCCAGGAAAGCCCCATGCAAATACAAACCTCGCAGGAATTGATTCGCAAGAAGTGCCTGCCGTGCGAAGGAGGTGTTGAACCTTGTTCGCTCGGCGTTGCTCGGGACCAGCTCGCAAAACTGCCAGGTTGGTATCTGACCCACGATGGCCAGCGAATCCGCAAGGATTGGCGGGTGAAAAATTTCCTGGCGGGCATGGAGTTTTTTAACCATTGTGCCCAGGTCGCCGAAGACGATGGCCATCACCCCGATCTGCACATCGAGGGATATCGCAATCTGTCGGTCGAGCTCTGGACCCACGCGATCGGTGGGCTCTCGGAAAATGACTTTATCCTGGCCGCCAAGATCGACCAGTTGCCGATCGAGTTACAGACGAAGAAATAACTGAGGGTGTCCGGGAATTGCGGTATCATATTGCCAGCTATTAGGCCGTCATTCCCGCGCAGGCGGGAATCCAGTTCTCTAGATTCCCGCCTGCGCGGGAATGACGATTAGGAGTATTTTCTCGAAGTTTATTCCCGGACACCCTCAAATAACTTGCCATGTCCCCCACCGAACCATTTCCGTGCTTGATGGTCCGCCACTCAGTCGGGGAAACGACAACCGTTCAAGTCGAGTCGATTACCGTCGCCGATTTGCCCCCCGGCGAAGTGCTGATCAAAGTCGTCTATTCCTCGCTCAACTACAAAGACGCCCTCGCCACGCAAGCGCATCCGGGAGTCGTCAACCAATTGCCACACGTCCCCGGCATCGATTGCGCTGGCACGGTGGTCGAATCAAGCGTGGCGGATTTCGCGGTGGATGATTCGGTGTTGGTTACCGGTTACGATTTAGGGGCTCCCGCCTGGGGCGGATTTTCGCGTTTCGTGCGAGTCCCCAGTGAGTGGGTTGTGCGGCTTCCCGCTGTCCTCTCTCCCAGACAGGCGATGATCTACGGCACGGCTGGCTTCACCGCTGCCCAAAGCGTGCGTGCGATTTGTCACCACGGTATTCTTCCAACAGGTGGCGAAGTCGTGGTCACGGGCGCAACCGGCGGCGTGGGTTCGGTGGCTGTTGCGCTGTTGGCCAAGCTCGGTTACACGGTAGTCGCAGTCACGGGAAAACCGGAACTCCACGGGGCACTCACCGAACTGGGTGCAGCGCGAATTCTTTCTCGCCAAGAAGTCAGCGACACCACCGGCAAGCCACTCCTGTCGCCCCGCTGGGCGGCGGCTGTCGACACGGTCGGCGGCAATGTGCTCGCCACACTGCTTCGCTCGCTCAAACATCGGGGCTGCGTCACGGCCTGTGGGTTAGTGGCGGGAATCGAACTGCCGCCCACGGTTTTCCCCTTCATTTTGAGGGGAGCTGCGCTCTTGGGCATCGACTCCGCCAAGTGCCCGCGCGGGCCGCGTCTCGAAATCTGGAACCACTTGGCAGGCGACTGGAACGTATTGCGGCAATTGGAGCCCTGGGTCCGCGAAGTCTCACTCGCCGAAGTCCCCGCCGAAGTTACCGCGATGCTGGCGGGGAAATCACAAGGCCGAGTTCTCGTCCGACCGATGGGGGCGTGATCCATCGCACGGCGGCAAGTTGCCGGTCGAAGGAAACGATCGGGGTTAGTCCTACAGCGAGGGTTGATTGAAGGAAAGTTTAGGGCCACGGAATATCACGGATTAAACACGGATGATTGGGAGTCATGCCTTGGGTGTTAGCCAGTAGGGACTTCACGGACAGAAAACCCCCTTTATTCCACTTGAATATCCGTGTTCGATCTGTGTTTCATCCGTGGCTAATGACCCGGGACTTAGCGGTGTAGAGTTAATCTCCGATTTACATATCGCACAAGCGCAAGGCAACCCCTCGGCTTGTGGGCCTACTTGTCACTCGCTTCCTGTGACTGATGGGCGTGTTCGTGCGTATGACCGGCTGATTTGCTGGATTCATGGGCGTGGTCGTGTTCGACCTGGGCGGCATGGACATGGTAATGCGCGTGCTCCCGTTCGATCAATAGCGGAGAATTCTCCTCCTCGGCGGCACAACCTGCCAACGCACCCACCAGCACGGCTAAGAAAAGTTTAATTCGCATGTCTCCCCATTGTCGGTGACCCAGATCACCCTCGGCAAGGGTCCCCTCAGAAAATCACAGGGCCGATCAGTGATACACTTTAGGGTGCCATGCCCACGCCGGTAATGCCGGTGTGGGCATGAGAATCTCCGAGCAAACATGGCCACGGCGAAATACCGCCGTGGCCATGGCACCCACTATCTTGAACAATTGCTCGGCCCTGACCAACCCCTGCCTCGTACTGGCGCATCTTTCACAAAACGGTATAATGCCAGCCAGAGGTCGCGATCCATGATTTTTCTCCTTGTAAAGAAGTCGCTACTACAACTTCTTACAAGGATATTGGACGCGAGCCCCATTTTTCCACCTCTGCTAGCACTTGCATAATCCTGGTCAGCGCCCGGAGTTCACTCACCCATTCACTTCGAGCTTCGGATTTCGACATTCGTCATTAAGCAATTGCCAGCTCGTTGAAACTTTGACCTTTTAATTCCGTCATTTTCCCCAGTGGAGAATAACTATGGTAAAACGTGTTCTCTTGGCGGCCCTCTGCTCGGCGGTGCTGATGTTCTTGTGGGGATTTTTGTTCTGGGGACTTCTGAATATGGGCAGCTTGCTCATGCAACCCTTGCCGGCAGAGCTGGATGTGCTGGCCTCGCTCCGGGGTTCCCAGGCCCCGAGCGGCATGTATGTCTACCCGGCACCCCAGGGAATGAACGACGCCGAGAAGATGGAAGAATTCACCCGGCAACATCGTGAGGGCCCCTTGTTGCAACTGGCCTACCGAGCGGAGGGGAGCGAGCCGATGCCCCCGGCGGTGTTGGCCCTGGGCTTCGGGCACTATTTTGTCGTGGCCCTGCTGACCGCAACCATGGTGGCCTTCGGAGGTAAGGGACTCACCTGCTTTTTGAGTCGTTTCATGTCGGTGATGACGATGGTCGTGGCCGCTACGATCTGGGCCAACGCCGGAGATGCGATCTGGTGGTTCCATTCGCCCCGATATTGCCTGGGAAACTCGATTTACCAACTGGTAGCCGGGGCCCTGATGGCGGCCGTCGTGGCGGCCGTAGTGAAGCCGCAGGGGACAGCGGAGTAGCATTGGCACGCGGGGCGGCTGGATTTTGGGGGGGTACGCGGCGAATTTGTGTGGATCTTTCGCCCTCCGGGCGAAAGATCCACTCAAATTCGC
>CALMBE010000303.1 GCA_937860165.1 uncultured Planctomycetaceae bacterium | reverse complement strand
ACTCGCTTTATGCGAGTCTCCCTGCGGTGGTCAGAGGTAGGGCAGCACTATGCGTAATCCGAGCTTGATAATCTCGATTACCCAAAGCACTGAAAACGGCCAGATGAACCACGGAAGGTAGTTCTCTGGGTTTTCCCTCAACACACCGAACAACAACAGCCCGATTGCGAGCGAACACCACAACGCAATCGTCACCAACCACGCGAGCATCATCTCCGTTCTCCAAAAAAGGGCACCCCTTGCAGGAGCGCGCGTTACACATTAGGCGCGAGGCGCAATGCGCCGAGCGACTCAAGTGTCACGTCAGAGAAAAGAAAATGAACGAAGGGTGGTTGCGTCAGAGGAGTGAAATCACGGTGACGCACCGTGGCAGCCCGAAGTTAGAACATTCTGCAGGGCTCATCAGCAGAGCGGATTCCAAAGAGATGAAGGAATCCCATCACTGCTAATTATAGAAAGGGCGAAGCCAGCGACAAGATTAAATCACGATATTTTTCGGAAAGGTTCGGCGGATTACGTCTATTGCTGACATAGGGTGCCAGACGTGTGGATGTTGGCAGCGTTAATCAGGTGATGTTGCTCGGTCAAAATTTTTCCTCGCGACTCGTGCACTGATTCCTTAAGAGCCTGGTCCCGAAGAAGAGATAGTAGAATGCCCTCTATTTTCTGCTGTTGTTTAGCCTGAGGGGACTAATCGCGGTTTCCGCAAGCTGTCACTGCGTGACATTCAATTGAGATAACCGAGCGATCGCAACCAGGGTTCGAGGGCCTGTTCGACAAGTTCTTGTTGCGTAAAAACTTCCTCCCCCGCCAGTTGCCGTTCCAGCGAAGCACGCTTCAAAGCTCCGGCCAGGGCAGGTCGCAATCGAACAGTCACGGGGATGAGACCAACGGGTGACAGCGCCGTTGAGGTCGTGTGTCGAACGATTGATTGAGTCTGCGTATTACCAACAGCCGGCACCATGCGATCCTGCGTGACGAATTGCCGCACAGCATCCGGGTCAGCGTTAGGAATCGAGTGAACTGCGGCGGCGAGTGGACGACGTTCCATGAGGTTGAGTCGTTAGGTGTTCAAGTTCAGAGAGTTGGCAACTTTCTCGCGGCGTCGGCGGAGTGGAATGACTTCGGCAGTCACCGCCTCTGGCAGCAGTTCACGAAAGAGTTGGTCGATTTCGGCGGCGGCGTCTCGCGCCGCATATCCCATCTGCCACACGAAGGTCGCTTGGCCGGGCGCATCAGCATAGGCTTGTCGCAACGTGAGGGCCGTGCCGGCGACGGAAAGTTGCAGAGCATGGGCGGCCGCGAGCATGTCGCGGGTCAGGCGGTAGTCCTTCCCGACCATCGACAGGACGGCGACGGCGTGGGGTGGTCCTTGGCGAATCGCTTGGGCCTGCCGGACGAAGTTCGTGTTCTTGTCGAGGGCCCGTGCCTCAAACATCGAAGCTTTGCAGGGAATGACGGCGAGGTCGGCCCACATCAAAAGTCCACGACTCGTTTCAGTTTGGCTCCCTGGCCCATCGGCGATGACGAACTCCGCTTCGCGGGCGAGGACCGGCAGTTCATCGAGGACCTGATCGGCATTGTGGAGGCGAACCACGGGGAGAGTCGGCACCGCTTCGGTCAGCCATTCGGAGGACGATTGCTGCGTGTCGCAATCGGCCAGGATGACCGAGTGACCGTGGGCGTGGAGCCAGCCGGCGAGCGAACCGGCCAGTGTGGATTTCCCGACACCTCCCTTGGAATTGACAACAGCGATAATCATGGAGTGACCAATACGGCCTACGTCCGTCAGTTGGCAAGCAGAATTGTTTGCTGGCCATCAGGCAGACCGGTCAGCCTGCTGACCTGCTGGCCAGCATGCCGGTCGGAAAACAACAATTCACTTGCGTGAGTTGGCGTCCTCGGTAATCGTGGGAGCGATCTCACAGTGGTTGCTGGACAAACCGATGAGAGGTGCTTTCGGTCGCTCGTGCATCTGCAAATAGCCTACCGTGATATGAAACACCTTAGGCCGGGAAGCGAGACATTCGACCACCGGGAAATGAAACATGTTTTACCGGGAGGTGAGACACCGTTGCCGGCCTGAGCACAGGGAAATGAACCACATTTATCAGGGTCAGTTCCGCGAAACGATTGGAAGAAACGGACATCGTAATTTGTATGAGTACTTTATCAAAATCAATCACGGACTTAGCAGATTGCGAGGGACCGCGAGTGAGTAGTCAGGATGCGGCTTGCCTGAATCAAAGAACTCGTGAAAGGGGGGCTCACGAGGGCCGGGACGAGATGAACTTGATCGAACTGCCGCTATCGAGCATCGCCGACCGTTACTTGGATGGTCGTAAAACCGTGGTCTTTACTGATGAAATCTTTGATCGCGATCTGGGTCAAAGAGTGAAGCGAGAGCTAGCCATTTCAGGAAGCGACCGCTACGGGTTGCCGACCGCTCGTGACGAAGACGTGCTGTTGGCCTGTGTGCAGCTCGCCAGCCGGCAGGATTTTCGCAGTCGCGAGGTGCGGTTCACTCGTTACGAACTGCTCAAGGTTCTGCGTTGGCCCGATGAGGGCAAATCGTATCAACGACTAGCCACGGCCTTGCGACGGTGGAAGGGAGTGACCATCTACTCGAATCGAGCCTTCTACGACCATGCCCACAAGAGTTGGGTGAATCGCGACTTCGGCGTACTCGACAATCTCTACATCTACGAACGTGAAGCGGCAATAGGTTCAACAGGACAGGCAAGTTCTTGGCTGTTGTGGAATGAAGTCCTCTTTGCAAGTTTTCAAGCGGGCTATCTCAAACGGCTCGATTGGGATTTGTATTGTCGGCTTACCAGCCCGGTTGCCAAACGGCTCTATCGACTCCTCGACAAACGATTCTTTTACGGCGACGAAGTGGTGTTTGATCTGCATCAGCTGGCGCATCGTAAAATTCGCTTGAGCGACCGGTACAACACGGCGCAGATCAAGCGGGCTCTCTTGGTGGGCATTCGAGAATTGGAAGTACTGTGGGACTTGCGACCGCTGCCGGCTGAGCGGCGCTACGTGAAACAGGGACGCGGTCACTGGGGGGTTGTATTTCAACGCCGCCGCGTGCGGCCGACGAAAGCCACTCTTGCCCGCCAGGAATCCCAAGCCGCCGATCTCACCGTCGAGTTGACACGCCGCGAGATCGGCCCCGCGATGGCGGCGGAATTGGTCGAAAAACATTCCGAAGTCATTATTCACAAAATGGTCGCGCTTTTTGATTGGTACTCCACGCGTGGTCAAACCAAGGGACCGGGTTTTCTAGTCGATAGCATCCGCAATCCCGAGAAGTATCGGCCTCCCCGCGAATTCGCCGATAATCAGCAGCGTGACAAGCGTCCCGACCGGGTCATCAAGTCGAGTAACCGTCGATCACCGACGACGGTTACAGTTCCGAGTGATGCCATGGAGCAGTCACGCGACAAAGCATTTCAAGCATTTTGGCAGGGACTCGGGCCGGACCGTCGGGTGGAGTTTGAGACGGCCGCGGTGCACGGGTCGTCGCCACTTAAGCGCGATGGTTACCTGCGGCTGAAAAGTGTTGGCGGGCCGGCGTTTCGGGAATATCGGCAAGTGATTTTGCGCGACCATTTTGAGAGGAGTCAGAATACTAAAGCTCGTCCTGGGATGAGTCGCTGCGGGTGACGAGTCGTTGGCCGGGTCGTCGGACGCGTAAGATCCGGCCTTCATTCCCCTCGAACATAAAGAGCAAGCGATGGGTTCTGTTCCGGTGCGTTTTGAAGAGGGCTTGCTGCAATTCAATATCGAGCGGTCTTCCGAAGCTATCAACGAACACGGTCCGCTGGCCGAGGATTGGATTACCAGCTGCCCAGTAGGTAGACCGATGCGGCCGCAGTACCACTCATGGCAACGGTCGCCAAGAGTTTGGCGGACCACTTGTCACGACCGACAAGTCCTTGGGCGAAAAACAGGGTGAGCGCCGCCAGAAACAAACTGTTCATGACCATACCTTCGTTGTGGGCTCCGGCCCAAGTCGATTTCCGATTGGGCAAATAGCACATCACTCCAGAAACCGCAAATGGTGACGGGCATTGGCGAGCACTTATCGTGCATTGAGCTTTCCGACCGGTACGGTATGAAGTTGCGTGGTCGGGAATCGGATGTCTCGACCGCGGCTGTTGCTTCTGTCAAACGCGCTGCTTCGCACGGGATGCCAAATCATCCCGCTAGAGGTGGCACGCAAGACAAACGTCGACACGCAACCGCCCCCGGTAAACCGCGCCTCACCAGCGTGGCTAAGGGGATCGCCTCACCAGCGATCGTGCGGTTGGCCCGTAGAGCTGGATACCAGGAGACTGGTTCGTCCAGTTCGACGGAGGCTCATCAGAGTAATCCGGCTCGCTTTGTAGGCGAGACGAGTAATCCTGATGTTCTATCCGATGCGATTCTTCGCCCCGCAGACGAGCGGGGGCGATGCGGAAACTCCTTGTTGAGCTTGCTCAATGAGGCCGCCATCGATCAAAGCGGGTGAGGCGCTGCGCTCTCGCGAGCACAACGCGTAATCC
>CALMBE010000302.1 GCA_937860165.1 uncultured Planctomycetaceae bacterium | reverse complement strand
AGCGGAGTACCGCTGTGGCCATGGCACCCTCATCTTGAAAAACTGATCGGCCCTGCCCGACCAATGTGAGTTATTCGTCAGTCACGCAACCCTCGCTCGCGTTTTTTACATTCTTGATGTACTTGTAAAGCGTTCCGCGGCTTGCTTTGTAGGCCGGAGCCCGCCAAGCCGCGCGTCGAGCCGACCATTGAGCGTCGGATATTTCGACGTCGATGGTGTTTCGCTCGGCATCGATGACGATCTTATCCCCCGACTGCACCAAGGCAATCGGTCCCCCAGCTTGCGCTTCGGGGGTAATGTGCCCCACAATAAATCCGTGAGAACCGCCACTGAATCGTCCATCGGTCAACAGTGCCACATCGCTTCCCAGACCGGCACCAATAATTGCACTAGTTGGAGTGAGCATCTCGGGCATCCCTGGCCCGCCTTGGGGTCCTTCGTATCGAATGACGACGACATCACCCTTGTTAATCGATTTCTGTTCGAGTGCGGCGAGCATTGCTTCCTCGCTATCAAATACCTTGGCAGGGCCAGTGAACTGCAGACCTTCTTTGCCGGTGATCTTCGCAACAGCCCCATCGGGGCATAAATTGCCGCGCATGATTCGGATATGACCGGTGGCCTTGATGGGGTTTGAAAGGGGGCGAACGACATCTTGCCCAGGCTTAAGTCCCGGCAACTCAGCTAAGTTCTCCTGAATGGTTTTTCCGGTGACAGTCAGGCACGAACCATCGAGCAGCCCCGCGTCCAATAGCAGCTTCATCACTGCTGGGGTGCCCCCGACGGCGTGCAATTCTTCTTGCACGTACTTTCCACTCGGTTTGAGGTCGGCCAAGAGCGGAATGCGGTCGCTCACTTTCTGAAAGTCATCAATCGATAGAGGCACTTCGACACTGCGGGCCATTGCCAAGAGATGCAAAACTGCGTTCGTTGAACCACCAACTGCCATGACCACAACCATCGCGTTTTCAAATGCCGCCCGAGTCATAATGTCACGGGGTTTGATTTCGCGTTCCAAGCAAACGCGGATTGCGGCCCCCGCGCGCAGGCATTCATCGAGCTTGTCAGGGTCTTCGGCAGGGATCGAAGAACTGTAGGGCAGCGACATCCCCAGGGCTTCGATGGCCGAGGCCATGGTGTTGGCGGTGTACATGCCCCCACAGGCCCCCGCACCGGGGCAACTTGTGCGCACAATTTCGCGTCGCTCGTCTTCACTGATTTTACCGGCGAGATACTCGCCGTAACATTGAAAGGCACTCACCACATCACGTTTTTGGGAATCGCCGCCAAAGTGAGTGAATCCCGGCTTGATGGTTCCTCCGTAGACCATCAGACTCGGTCGATTAAGCCGTCCCATGGCCATGATGCAGCCCGGCATGTTCTTGTCGCAACCTGGTAGCGCAATACAGGCATCGTACCACTGGGCCCCCATAACGGTCTCGATGGAATCCGCAATCAGATCCCGCGACTGGAGCGAGTAACTCATGCCGTCGGTTCCCATCGAGATGCCGTCTGAGACACCGATCGTATTGAATCGCATCCCTACGAGTCCGGCAGCCACCACGCCCTCCTTGACTTTAGCCGCCAGGTCAAGCAGGTGCATGTTACAGGTATTTCCCTCATACCACACACTGGCGATGCCGACTTGGGCCTTCTGCAGATCGTCGTCGGAAAGTCCTGTCCCGATGAGCATCGCTTGGGATGCACCCTGGGATTTGGGTTGGGTGATGTGGGAACTGTATCTATTGAGCGAGCCAGACACGAGAAATTCCTTAAGAGCGAGCCAAGAACCGAGGGTTAAACGGTCCATTGTAGCCAATTGCTGCTCCAGTTTTAGGGGCCCTGTTACCGGCAAAATTGGCACTACGTGTCCTTTTCCCAGGGTTCGACCTCCCATGACCTAGACTTCAATATCGACGAACAGCCTCCACGAGACCCTTCTGATGCACACCCTGGAACTTGCCGAGAGCGAGGAAACCAAGCTCTGCTCAA
>CALMBE010000301.1 GCA_937860165.1 uncultured Planctomycetaceae bacterium | reverse complement strand
AGGTACTCCGAGAAATCTGGCCAGATCCCTCGGAGTACCTCGGGATGACATTTGGGTAGGCACCTGCATTTTAACAATTCAGAATTCCCCCCAAGTAATTAACGTCTCCGTGACTCCGTGGTAAAATTATTTCCAGCCCACACGAGATAATAGTGCCGAAGTTATTATTGAATCGTTTCTAAGGGGTCGGGAGTCTTTTTCGCACTCGATGACCACCTTCCCCTCCCCCCTCAAGCCTGCATCCTCCTCGCTCGGCAATTGAATTTTCAACGCAGAGCCGCGGAGGCGTAAAGACGCGACGAATTCTCCGCTCGTGGAAGTCCTCGATTCGCTTGTAGCTCGACAACCTGGACCCTCGACTATCTTCAGTTGGCGGTTCCAAGGCCGTCGTTGATGCTGATGCGATAGGCCATCGAGATCTCATCGACGTCGTCGAGCAGGAAGGCAATGTGCCCATCCAGATAGGCCGCGTTGACACCCCCTGGGTGGAGGCTGCGCGGGGCAGCGGACATGTATTGCCGGACACCAACTTTGTCTTCGTCAATCGCGGGACTGAGTTGAGAGCACGGCATTTGTTCAGTGAGCGAAAGTTGCGCGAGAGGCTCAACACAATTGGATAAGGTATCGAGGTTAGGGCCCTGATTATTTGGTCGCTGGGTCTCGCCGATACTGTCGGGATTGGCCACGTAGGGTCCCCGATTCTCGGCAATGTAGGAATCGCCCGCGCCGGTGCCATCGTGGTCGTGCCACCAATCTTCAGGGTGCATGTCAAAGGCCAGGAGACTAGCACCGTTGTAGGCAAGCGACCAGGCACCTCGTTCATCTTGTTCGTGATCCAGCGTGCGGACTTCGCTTAGTACCAGTGTTGCCGACTCACCGTCCTCGATCACTCCCAGTGGCGTGGGCTTTCCTACAAGTGCCCCTGGGTACAGGTACTGCAGGTCAACATGAAAAGGGCTCACATAAGCGGCGTAATTTCCCTTGGCAACATTGACGAAAGTCACACCGATGCCCGGCTTTGGGAGCTTGAACATTCGACCAGTTGCCGAATCGCTGGGACAGATCACTGTCGAAAAGACATTTGATTGACTTTGATTCGGTTGATTCGTAAGAAACCGGTCGAGATCGAATTGATCGTACAAAGACTGTTGATCTAGATAGGGCAAAATCAATACAATCCAACTAAATTGCTTTCCCGTGAAGGGATTGAAGATGTCGACCTGATGCTTTTTTTCAAATCTCGGGTTCACAATCCCGCAGGGAGGAAGTGCCCCTTGGCCTTGTTCGTAGTTCAGCAGTGCGAGGCTCAACTGTTTGAGATTATTTGCACACTGAATGCGTCGCGCTGATTCTCGCGCCGACTGGACCGCGGGAAGTAGCAGGGCGACCAGAGTTCCAATAATCGCGATGACGACTAAAAGCTCGACCAGGGTAAACCCCGTCGAATTTTCTCGGGGCTGTGTTCGGCGCGACAAATGACCTGTCAGGTCCATGAAACCATCCGAAAGCAAGTTTCGTTCACTCACCGATAAGATTTTACTTTGTCCCAAAACATGAGCCGAACGCGCTAGCGTCGGGTGAATTGCACTTGGATGATCGATTTCACAAAGAATCCGAGGCTAGCGCCTACGGCTCATAACATGTTTTGTGACAAAGCCTAGTCCCTTAGCCGACGGAAGCGGAAGTTGCCCAGACTTTCGAGCGACAGCAGGGGACTCCCGAGTTCTGCAAAGACGCGGTCAATGGCACGGTGCCGGGCGTTTGCTTGGGGCTGTTGGTCCCGTGTGGTCTGCTCGCTGGCAAGTGATGAGGAAATGAATTGTCGGGCCGTCAGAGTGTGCGTGTCAAGCTTGGAACCTGAGACAGTTGGATCCGAAAAAATCTGCTCTTCGGATTCCCCGCCCACGAGTAGGTGTCTCGAAAGTGGTGACGGGGTGACCGGCAAGCTGAGGACAATCGGGGAAGCCGGACGCGCGAGCTGCTGGGCACTCGAGCTTTGGACCAAAACGGGTTCCGCCAAGAGTGGAACCGTTAGCGGGGGCTGGCTGACAACTTCGGAAGTCAATACTTCGGAGAGTGCCGCCAAGGGTGCCGAAAAACCATTGCCATAATTAACTTGCCACTCGCCCAAATCGGCCCCATTGACCGCACCATCGGCATTGGCATCTCCTTGGGCAGCCGTGGCCCCTTGGGCAATTCCGAATCCGCGCTGCCAGGCGAGAAAATCGCGTCCATCGACATCGCCATCCCCGTCGGCATCGCCGTAGCTTGGGGTAGGTGTGGCAACTCCCTGGTACTGATCTTGCCAAATGGCGAGGTCGGCGTTATCGACGACGGAATCAAGGTTCGCATCGCCATCGGTCAGCGTGGCCCCAGCGGCAATACCATATCCACGTTGCCACGCTAGAAAATCGCGTCCGTTGACGGTGCCATTGGCATCGAAGTCACCCGAGTCGCCGATGACGATGCTAACTGTGCCGACGTTCGATTGTTGCCCGAAGTCGTAAGCGATGTAGGTAAATTGGTCCGTCCCGCGGAATCCGGGATCGGGGGTGTAAGTGAATCCACCATCGGCCTGCAGATTGAGCGTGCCGTGGGACACATCGGTTTGGAGGAAGGCGACAAAGTTTCCGTTTTCTGGGTCGAAGTCGTTGCTCAACAACCCTTGGGCAGCACCGACGGTGAGAGCATTGCCACTATTCGCAGAGTTGCCCCCTGCAACTGTTAGTGTCGAACCCGGAGGCCCGTGGTACACATCGTTGCTCGCAAACACAGGGCCATTCTCGCCGAATTCTGCCCAAACCCAGGTCCACCAATCGCCAAACAGTAAAGTGATCGTCTCACCCAACGAAAGGCCAGTTGGGGGGTCTGACAATGATCCGATGAACGCTCCCCAGAGGTAGGGATCAGGAGAAACAATTTCTCCAGGATAGCAAAACATGCCCTCCATGCCAGGTTCGGGACACGCAAAGGGATTGCCGGTGGGGTCATTGGGATCGCCCACAAACGGGTCCGAAAGTGCCGTCCAGCGAATGTTGTAGGGGATCACCGGTGGGGTGACGCCAGCGAGAGTGAGCACCGTCACATTGATCGTGTAACTTCCCGGGGCCAAGAGCACGGCCTCGCGGGAGTGCGTTTCGCCGGGATGGGCACTAAATTGGTGGACTCGGACTCCCTGATCGTTGTATATCGTTGCGACCAACACAGTCGGAGCAGCCACCGGTACATCGCCGGCTTCCAACAAGAAGTGAAAGAGTTGCGGCTCGCCAATATGAAGTGTGTGAACACGCTGAGTGACACCACCACCAATTGTGGGAAGTGGGTTTAACTCGAGCGATTCAAATTGGGTCGCCACCGCCCCAAAGGTCACTACTAGACTGTAGTTGCCCGTGCTAAATAGGCCCCCAGGAGTGCCTGCTTCGACCTTGACCAACAAGTCATCCCCCGGGGCAATCCCTACGGCTTGGACGATGTAATCTCCACCACCATTGGCAAGTATCGTAAATGGAATCGGATTCAGGTCCTCGTCGAAGAGCGAGACCTGAGGGATCAATCCTGCTGGATCCAGGGAACGCACGGCCAAAGTCATTACACTGAGTGGCCCCGTAGCTGCCTGAGGAGAAGCCACACCATAATAGTCCGCATCTGTAGAGTCGTTGATACTCCCAATCGTTTCGTAGCGAGTACCTTCTACAAAACCATGGACTGTATCCAATTCTACTGCGCCTAGAAAATCGTCGTCAGTGTGGTTGTCGTCGTTGTAAAAATCTTCTTCTGAATCGAAGAACTTGGCTAGGTCCTCCGCACTCAGAAACCTGAACTTGCCCCCCGCCTCCCAGATTCGCG
>CALMBE010000300.1 GCA_937860165.1 uncultured Planctomycetaceae bacterium | reverse complement strand
GGGTGGGTTGTTCATCGCTCATCGTGGAAAGTGAGCGGAGTGCGACGGGGGAGTTGTTGTTTGGGCGGAATTTTGATTTCCCACCGTTTGGAATCTTGGATCGGTACGGACTGGTGAAAGTGATTCGCCCGACAGGGAAACATGCCTACGCCGAGGTCGGGTTTCCGGGATTGATGGGGGTGGTTTCTGGCATGAACAGCGCGGGTTTGTGTGTCGCCACTCTCGATGTGTACGACACGGCCGACGGTTCGCTCCACTTTGATCCGAAGGGGGTACCCATGATGCTCACGTTTCGGCAGATCCTCGAAGAGTGTGCCACCGTAGCCGAAGCCGAGGCGCTGCTCAAGAGAACTCCGGCGACGACGCAAGCGAACTTGGCTGTAGCCGATCGCAAGCTAGGCGTGGTCTTTGAGATCACACCCAAGCAGGTGGCCCGCCGCGTTGCCGAGCGGGGACTCGTGCCGTGTACCAATCACTTCCGCACGCAGGGCCTCACCACCGGCGAAACGTGCTGGCGCTACGACCGCCTGCAGCAGGCGCAACAGGAATCGAAGCTCGGGGTGACAGAGATTCAGCGACATTTGCACGATGCCAATCAAGGAGAGTTTACGTTGCACACGATGATCTTCGAGCCGCGGGAATTGGTAATTCACTTGGCCCTCGGGCATCCCCCCAGTTCGGGGCAGAATTTGCATCGGCTTGAGTTGCGGGAGTTGCTGGAGGAGGTGCGCTGAGCCGCTAGCAGCGGGGACGTGGCAAGTTGCAGCGACTTTTCCGCTTTCGAGAATTGGTGAAAAACCTAAGATGGAACCGTGGGGAAATGAATTATTGAATTTGAAACTTACGGTAGGCGATGCTAAGGGAAGAACATCCAGGGGCGGGGACGCCCCGGCTCGCATTGCTCGCACATCACTCTTGCCCAGCAGGTCTCACCGTGGCTACATCCGATCTGGCGAAACTGACTGCTATCATTCGCACTTCGCAGCGTCCCAAGTCGATCGGTCGATTGCTCAAAAGCATTCGCCGCCATTATCCGGGACTGAAAACCCTGGTGGCCGACGACGGGACCGAACCCACTCCCTGCAAGCAAACGGAATACTTCCGCTTGCCGAGCCAGAAAGGTCTGGCCTCGGCATACAATGCGTTGCTCGCCCGAGTGCGGACCCCCTACTTTCTGGTGCTGGATGAGCAAGCGGAGATTCACCGTGAAACGCGACTGGAAACCTTGGTCGAATTGGTAGCAAGTGATCGCCTGGACTTGGCGGGTGGAAGTTTGGTTGCGAGCCGTCGTAAATGGTGGTTTTTTACCACGCGGAAGCCGCTCGCGCTGCATGGGCTGTTGGAGATCGCCGGTGATCGGCTGACCCAGTTGCCGGGATCGCGGTCCCAGGGCGAGGGTTTTTGGTGGTGCGACTTTGTGACCAATTTTTTCATTGCCCGCACGGATCGTATTCGATCGTTGGGGGGCTGGGACCCAGAATTGCACGACGAGCCGCTTGAGGAATTTTTTGTGCGGGCTCAGCGACGGGGGATTCGTGTCGGCATTCAGTCGGCGGCCTCGGTCTGGCTGTGGGACGAGGTGATCCAAGAAAAAGGGTATGAACCCCAGCACGATCACCTCTCATTGGCGGTCGCCAAAATGGGCCTGGAAGAAATGACCAATCTCGACGGTCGGGTTATACGGGCCCCCCGCATTTCGCGGGCAGCGTAGGGGGGGATTGAGCCGTAAGCAGACCACACAAGTGGGTGTGGTGCCCTCGCCCGGAGCTTTACGCTCAGCCTCCGGGCGCTGACGCTAACGGCTCGCCTGGTTTTTTTATTTTTGCTCTTGATTATGTCGGAATGTTCCGATATATTTGCATAAGGAGAGCACCGATGGCAACCACCAAGAGCACTGGGCATAAGCGGGTCAGCGATGCGGCGTTTGAACAGGCCGCCGAATGTTTGCGGACGTTGGCCCATCCGCATCGGCTGAAAATGGTGCAAATGCTGCTCTCCAGCGAGTACACCGTCGGAGAACTGGCCGAGGCGTGCGGGATCGCCCCTCACATGGCCTCGGAGCACCTGCGGCTGATGCAGCGGTGTGGCTTTCTGGAAAACGACAAGGACGGCCAGCGGCGGTATTACCGGATCATCGAGCCGCAGTTAGCCCAGATTATGCACTGCGTAGAAGAGCGCTTTGGAAAGTAATTTTTTTTGACCTAATATATCGAACTATCACGATATTCAGATATTAAACACAGGAGGACCTTTGAAATGTCATTTTCTACCATCGAACCAGCCGAATTAGCCAAGTTGCTTGCCGCGGGGAAAGCTCTCGACTTGATCGACGTGCGGACTCCCGTGGAATACCGGGGGGCGCATGTCGCCCAGGCGAGAAATGTGCCGCTGGACACGCTCGATCCCCAAACACTGTTGGCGGCACGAAGTGGTGCAGGTTGTCAGCCGCTCTACGTGATTTGTCAGAAAGGGGGCCGCTCCGCGATGGCTTGCCAGAAGTTGGTTGCCGCCGGGGCACAGCACATTGTCAACGTGGCTGGCGGAACCGACGCCTGCGTGGCTGCCGGACTAAAGATCAACCGGGGCAAGGAAGCCATTTCGCTCGAGCGGCAAGTTCGCATCGCCGCGGGTACTTTGGTGCTAGTCGGATCCGTTTTGGGGTATGCTGTGCATCCCTACTGGATCGGCCTGAGTGCCTTTGTTGGGGCGGGACTGGTATTCGCTGGATTG
>CALMBE010000299.1 GCA_937860165.1 uncultured Planctomycetaceae bacterium | reverse complement strand
CCGGCGTGGGCCGGGAATGGATTCGCTCCTTGCTCACCGATTTGAAAGCGGCTGGGGAGGCAACCTGCCATGGCAAGGGACCCGCCGCACGGTGGACCTACATTGGGAGTAAGGGTACTAACTCCTAAATAAGGGTAGGAGTAAGGGTAGTAACTCGGTCAAACGCTGGTCAGGAGCCAAATGGCGAAAGAGGGTACTACCCTTAAAAGAGGGTAGTAAAGAGGGTAGTAACTAGATTCGGGCATGAAGTAGGGAGTACGTGTATGGCCGGAACATGCGACGGCACAGTCTGGATTGTGGAAACCAAGGGACGCAAGGAATTGGATCTGACGCAAAAACTGGCGCGGCTGAAGCAGTATTGTGCCGACGCAACCGCCGCCGAGGAGCACGGCCCGCGTTACGATTTCGTCTTCGTCGACTAAACCGGTTTTGAAAAGCACGCGCCGAAAACTTTCGCCGCGCTGGCTGCGAGTTTCAGCTATGACAAAGGATGCGCATGAGCAACACCGACCCCAATCCTGAAACCCGTATCGCCCTGTTCCAGCGCAAGGAAGTCCGCCGCACTATTCACAACAACGAATGGTGGTTCGTGGTCGAGGACGTCGTGCTGGCGTTGACGGACTCCGCTGATCCCAAGCAATACATCCAGCGCATGAAGCAGCGTGACCCCGAACTCGGTAAGGGGTGGGTACAAATTGTACATACCCTTTCCGTCACCACGGCCGGCGGCCCGCAAAACATGTTGTGTGCCAATACTGAGGGCATCTTTCGCATCATCCAATCCATCCCAAGCCCCAAGGCCGAGCCGTTCAAACGCTGGCTCGCCAAAGTCGGCTACGAGCGGATTCAGGAAATCGAAGACCCGGAACTCGCCACCAAACGCACCCGCGCCCTCTACAAGGCCAAAGGCTACTCCGACGACTGGATCGAGAAACGGATGCGCTCCATCGCCGTTCGCGACGAGTTGACCGACGAATGGAAGAAGCGCGGCGTCAAAGAACAGCGCGAATACGCCATCCTCACCGCTGAAATTTCCAAGGCCACCTTCGGCCTCACGCCCAGCCAATACGCGGAGTTCAAGCGTCTCAAGCGCGAGAATCTTCGCGATCACATGACTGACCTCGAACTCATCTTCTCCATGCTGGGCGAAGCGGCCACCACCGAAATCGCCCGCAACCGCGATGCAAAAGGCTTCCCGCAAAACAAACACGCGGCCCACTCCGGCGGCACGGTGGCCGGCAACGCCCGCCGCGAACTCGAAAAGAAAAGTGGTCGCACAGTCGTCACCAGCGAAAATTACCTTGGACTCACGCAATCAACGAAACAAACACCACGCCTGGCCGGCAAGTCCGGCAAAAGATCCTAACCATGGCACGACCACACGATTCCGAACGATACGACCTCTCCGACGCCGAGAAGCGCGACTTGATCAAGCTCATCGAGCAGGGCAAGCCGCTCCCGGAGAAATACCGCTTCCTCCTTTTCGCCGACAAACGTGAGGTCGAACTGGTCTGGAACGGCAAGTCCCGCGAAGTCTGCACCGCCATCCTCCCCTTCCAGACCCTCGAACATATCGACGAGCCCCGGAAGGAACAGCGCGACCAGGAGGAATTGGGCTTCGACATGGGCGGGCGGCAGGTCAAAGGCTGGACCAATAAACTCATCTGGGGCGACAACAAGCTGATTCTCTCGTCACTCAAGAGCGGCGCGCTGCGGCGGCAGATCGAGGACGCGGGCGGGCTGAAGCTCATCTATATTGATCCGCCTTTTGACGTCGGCGCGGACTTCAGCATGGACATCGAGATCGGCGGCGAGACCTTCCACAAGGAGCCGAACCTCCTCGAACAAATCGCCTACCGCGATACCTGGGGGCGCGGCGCGGATTCCTTCATCGCTATGATTTACGAACGCCTTATTCTCATGCGGGATTTGATGCACAAGGAGGGAAGTATCTACGTCCATCTCGAACCTGACGTTGGGAATTTGGTTCGCGTGATTCTCGACGAAGTTTTTGGACGTGATTCGTTGCGCACGGAAATCGCGTGGAAGCGAACTTCTTCGCACGGGAACGTGAGCCACAACTACGGCGAGATTTGGGAATCCATCTACTTCTACACAAAGTCGAAAGACGAATGGACGTGGAATCAGCAGTTCGTTCCGTTCGACCAGAGTTACATTGATTCGCACTTTTCCGGCAAAGACACCGAGGGGCGCCGCTTTACGACTTCGGATATGCGGAATCCAGGCGTTCGACCGAACCTCCGGTATGAATACAAGGGCTCCCAGCCGCACCCGAACGGCTGGGCGGTGTCACTCGAAAAGATGCAGGAACTTGACCGACAAGGGCGGCTCTACTTTCCAGACGACAAGTCCAAGCGCATCCGCCTCAAACGCTATCTCGACGATACGCCCGGTCAGATTGCACAGAACTTTTGGACGGACATATCGCCAATTAATTCCCAAGCAGGAGAAGCGTTGGGTTACGCAACCCAGAAACCGGAAGCACTCATCGAACGCATCCTCAAAGCCAGCAGCAACGAAGGCGATCTCGTGGCCGATTTCTTCGGCGGTAGCGGCACGACCGCCGCCGTGGCCGAAAATCTCGGGCGCAAATGGATCGCCACCGATTTGGGCAAGTTCGCCATCCACACCACCCGCAAGCGGCTGATCGGCGTCCAGCGGGAGTTGAAAGCCGAAGGCAAGGACTACCGTGCCTTTGAAATCCTCAACCTCGGCAAGTACGAGCGCCAGCACTACATCGGCGTCAACCCCAACCTGCGTGAAGCGGAACAACAGAAGCAACTTCAGGAAAAGGAAGCGGCATTCGTCGATCTGATCTTACGCGCATACCGCGCCGAAAAAACCGACGGCTTTACTACCTTCCACGGCAAGAAGGCTGGACGGCTGGTCGCGGTAGGACCGGTCAACTTGCCGGTAACACGCCTGTTCGTGGAAGAGGTCATCCTGGAATGCCGTCAGAAGCACATTACCCGCGTAGACATTCTGGGCTTTGAATTCGAGATGGGGCTATTCCCTAACGTACTGGACGAAGCCCGTGCCAAAGGCATTGATATAGCCCCAAAGTACATCCCCGCCGAGGTGTTCGACAAACGGGCAGTGGAAAAGAACCAGGTGGTCTTTCACGATG